>NZ_JBFBIV010000015.1:0-140477 GCF_040702025.1 Streptomyces sp. NPDC088194
GACACCTGTGAGCGGGTGATCTGGTTGGAGCACGGGGTGATGCTGATGGACGGTCCGACCGAGGACGTGCTGACCGCCTACGAGGCCAAGACCGGCAAGTAGCGCCCGCAACGCCGACGGGCCCGCCCTCCCCCTGTCGGGAGAGCGGGCCCGCCGCCGCGTTCCGCGAAGATCCGCCGCCGCGGCTGCTAGGAGCTGTCCGGCTGATCATGTGCCTGGCTCACGCCTGGATCGTTGGTCCAACCATGGGGCGGGTTCAGCGTGGTGATCTGTCGGATGTCGAGTGGGAACGGCTGCGGCCGTTCCTGCCGGTGAGCAACGGTCGCTGCGGGCGGTGGCGGGTCGCGGCCGGCGCCCGCGAGGAGCCGCCACCCGCACAGCCCACCCCAAAGGGGGCGGAGCGACAGAACGCCAGGCCGAATCTGCGCGGCTGCGCCTCGTCGACCGGCTGGTGGAGGTGGTGCGGGAGGTGAGGGGCCGGGCCGCTCGCGGGGCGGCTTCACCAGCACGGTCCACCTGAGCGCCGACGGGCGTTGCCGCCCGCTGTCCCTGGTCATCACCGCAGGCCAGCGGGGGGATGGCCCCGAGTTCAAGCCGGTCCTGCCGCGAGTACCTGCGACATCGCGGCATCCCGCACACGATCGCGGAGCAGGTGGACAGCCGGGCCGGCCGTCTGCGCAAAGGCTCACGCGGCGGGTGGCCGACCGGCCGGCTTCGACGAGGACCGCCACAAGAAGCGCAACACGTCGAACGGGCACTGCTGGCACGCCGTCCGCCTCGTTCCGCTTGACATGTTGCTAGGCCCCTAACATTATTGGTTAGGTGCCTAGCAAAAATGAGCCTGATCAGCATGAATCAGCAGGCGCGTGGGCGAAGCGGTACCACCAGGCCAGCCAAGCGGTTCTGGAATCGATCCTGCGTCCCTACGGACTCGGACCGACCCAGTGGTACGTGCTCTACCAACTGGCTCACGATGGTCCGACCAGGCAGCGCGACCTCGTACGGGCGCTCCGTATAGAGCGCGCCACGATGACCGGCGTCGTTGCCGCCCTGGTCCGTAAAGGGCTCGTGGAACAGGTACCCGACCCCGTGGACCTGCGGCAGAAGACGCTGCGCCTCACCGAAGCGGGGGGCCAACTGTGGACACGGCTGCCCGACCCCATCGCCCGCATCCGCGCCGTCGCCTTCGACGGCGTGAGCGAGGAGGAGCAGGCGCAGGTCGCCCGCACTCTGCGTGCGGCCGCCGAACGACTCGCACACCATCTGAAGGAAGAGACACCCCTTTCATGACGATCCTCGTCACCGGTGCCACCGGATTGGTCGGCACCCGCCTCCTGCCCCGCCTCGTCGACGCCGGCGTCGACTGCCGCGCCCTCGTCCGTCCCGGCAAGTCCGCCCCCGACGGCGTCGCCCCTGTTGAGGGCGACATCCTCGACCCCGGCTCGCTCGATGGCGCGCTCGACGGCGTCACCGACGTCGTGCACCTGGCCGCCCTGTTCCGCACCCAGGACACGGACGCCATCCACCGCACCAACGTCGAGGGCACGCGCAACCTCATCGCAGCCACCAAGGCACAGGCTCCGCAAGCGCGCTTCACCATGGCCAGCACCGGCCTCGTCTACGGCTCCGGCCTGAACCGGCCCGCTCGCGAGGACGACCCCGCCACCGCCGACCTCCCCTACCCGGCCAGCAAGATCCTCGCCGAGGCCGACCTCAAGGCCAGCGGCCTCAACTGGAGCATCCTGCGTTTCGGCTTCGTCTACGGAGACAAGGACGGCCACCTCGAAGCCGCCCCTGGCCTGATGGCCAACTGGAAGTGGCACCCCGCCCAGTCCCTCAGCCTCATCCACCACCGTGACATCGCCACCGCCGTCGAGCTCGCCCTCACCGGCGCGATCGACGGGCACACCGTCAACGTCGTGGACGAGGCCCCCACCAGCATCTACGAAATCGCTCAGATCGTCGGTGCCCCCTACGAACCCTCCGCCGAACCGCTCAACGATCCCTGGATGGGCCGCGCCGACGGCACCCTCCTGCGCACCCTCGGCTTCACCGCCACCGTCCCCACCGTCTACCAGGCACAACGCCACGGCCTGCTGTGAGGAGACCAGTGTGCGGCCGTGGGCCCTGCCCAATGCCTCCCGCGCACGGCTCCACGATCTTCCATGCCAGTGCAACGGCCGTTGCGCGAGCCATCACCGTCACAGGTGGTACCCGTTCCGGAAGAGGGCCAGCCGAGAAGTCCGCATGATCGGCCGGACAGTTCCCAGACGGCAGGCCGCGCCGGCGACGGCTACTTGCGGGCGGTGATGCGCTCGGCGAGGTCGCGGACAGCGGAGGTGCCAGGGATGCCGGGAAGGCGGGCGGCGATGTTGGTCATGCCGTCGTTGATGCGAACGGACTGGACGCCGTCCCACAGGTGAGGAATTCATCCCAGGTGGCCAGGGTGGTTTCGGTATTGCCGCGCCTGAGCTGGACCTGCCGCAGGTCGGCGAGCACGATCGCCCGCGTCCTCTTGCGATCGAGGCCAAGGCCGAGTACTTGCTCGATGTATGGCAGCCACTCGACCGGGAGCCGCCGACCGGTTTCCCATCGGTAGACCTGCTGGCGGTCGAGGAAGCCGGCTTTTCCCCAGCGGGCTTCGGACAGGCCGGCCGCGAGCTGCGCCCGGCCGAGGTCTTGGACCTGTATCTGGAGGCTACGACCGCATGCGGGGGTGCGTGGACGTCGGGCGCACTACGGGCTGCCCTGCGTGCCTATGCGGCCGCCACCGGCCTGGAGAACCTGCACGGCCTGGACCGCTGACCGGCGGCGCCCGGCATCCCCGGAGGGCACCGGGCGCCGCCGTGGTCACGCGCCGTCGAGGCCGACGACCGTGCCGAACGGATCGACGACCTGCGCGATACGCCGGCCGGGCTCGACGACCAGCGGACCGCGGTGGTGCGTGCAGCCGGCTTCGAGGAGCCGCGCCCGGGTCTCCCCGACGTCGGTCACCTGCCAGTAGACGACGGGGCTGCCACCGCGCGGGTTGCGTTCGTCGTCCGCTGGGTGGAATCCCAGCTCGACGCCGGCCACCTGGACCCAGGCGTAGACGGCGCCGCTGTCGGCGATGTCGAGCTTGACCGGGGCGTCGAGGACTTCACCCCACCAGCGGGCCGACGCCTCGGGGTCTTCCGCGAAGACCATCACGGTACGTACGCCTGCGAACACCGGTCACCTCCGAGCAGGTGCCATCCTACGAGCCACGGATGCTGCCGTGGACCGGATCACCGGCCCACGGTTGTCCAGAGGTGAACCGGGCCCGGAACATCCAGCGGCTCCTGGATCGGGCCCGGCCCGTCGACGTCGACCTGCCGTCCGACGAGGCGTGACCTAGACGGCCGCGGTCAGTTCGCGGTCCAGGGGCTGGTCCTGGTCCTGGTCCTGGTCGTGGCGGATGTCGTCGACCGGGGACGCGGTGGCCGAGTCGAACGCCTCGCGGTCGAGGATGCCCTCCTGCGCGGCGACGATGATCGGCGCCACGATCTGGCCCGCCACGTTCGTGGCGGTGCGCATCATGTCCAGGATCGGGTCGATCGCCAGCAGCAGGCCCACGCCTTCCAGCGGCAGGCCGAGCGTGGAGAGGGTCAGCGTCAGCATGATGGTCGCGCCGGTGAGGCCGGCCGTCGCCGCGGAGCCGACCACCGAGACGAACGCGATCAGCACGTAGTCCTGCACGCCGAGGTGCACGTCGAAGATCTGCGCCACGAAGATCGACGCGATCGCCGGGTAGATCGACGCGCAGCCGTCCATCTTGGTGGTCGAGCCGAACGGCACCGCGAAGGAGGTGTACGTCTTCGGCACGCCGAGCCGCTCCGCCGACTTCTGCGTCACCGGCAGGGTGCCCACCGAGGAGCGGGACACGAACGCCAGCTGGATCGCGGGCCAGGCGCCCTTGAAGAACTGCAGCGGGTTGACCTTGGCGACCGTCGCGAGCAGCAGCGGGTAGACACCGAACAGGACCAGCGCGCAGCCCACGTACACGTCGGCGGTGAACGTCGCGTACTTGCCGATCAGGTCCCAGCCGTAGGAGGCGATGGCGTAGCCGATCAGGCCGACGGTGCCCAGGGGCGCGAGCCGGATGACCCACCACAGGGCGGTCTGCAGCAGTTCGAGGACGACCTCGCTCAGGGTCAGGACGGGCTTGGCCCGCTCGCCGACCTTCAGCACCGCGATGCCGGCGATCACCGCCATGAACACGATCTGCAGGACGTTCAGCTCGGTGAAGGGCGTGATGACGTCGGTCGGGATGATGCCGGTGAGGAAGTCGATCCAGGAGCCCGAGTGCTGCGGCAGCTTGCCGTCCTTGGCGGTGAGGCCGGTGCCGGAGCCGGGGTTGGTGATCAGGCCGATCGCGATGCCGATGGCGACCGCGATCAGCGACATGATCATGAACCAGAGCAGCGTCCTGGCGGCCAGCCGGGCCGCGTTGTTGACCTTGCGCAGGTTGGTGATCGACACCAGGATCGCGAAGAAGACCAGCGGCCCCACCGCGAGCTTCAGCAGCTGGATGAAGAGGCTGCCGATCTTGTCGAGCGTGGTGGTGAGCCAGCTGATGTCCTGGCCGCGGGCGAGCCAGCCGAGCAGGGCCCCGAGGACGAGGCCGGTGACTATCTGGGCCCAGAACGGGACCTTGGGCAGGGAACGGCTGCGGGGTCCGGCCGGACCGGTGCTGCCGGCGGCGGTGTTCGCGGACACGAACGCACTCCTGACATGGCGTGGGGATGGGGACGGAAGGGGCCGGCCGCCACGCGCGCGGGAGCGGGTGCCCGCCGGACCGCGGGCCGGCGCGCACGGGTGCGGCCGGGGCGGGGGAGGGCGAGGGGATGCGCTGCTGCGCGGGTGTGGCGCCGGGGAGGTTCAGGTGGTGCGGCGACAGACCGCGGACATGCAGCGGCAGAGATCGACGTGCAGACGCGACACGAGCGGAGTGCTCATGCCATGTTCAGGGTGCACGGATATCTTCACGCCCGACAGTTAACACGGTGGCTTTGGGACATTCAAAGCAGTTCTTGGGGTCCGCTTGACGGTGCGCGGCAACGCCCTTACGCCTCGCGGTAGTTGGGTACGAGGGCGGCCGGGCGCTGTGAGCTGGATCACGCCAGGGCGCCGGCGGCGGGCGGCGCGGGCGGAACGGGTGGCGCGGGCGTCGCGGGCGGCGTTGCGGCGTGGCGGCGACGGGCGTCGGCGCGGGCCGACCGTGGTGACATCGGAGTTACCCAGGGTAATCACGGCTGCCGCCGGGTGGCGGCGAGCGCCGCAGCATAGCGCCGGCGGCCCCGCCCGCAACCTCTGCGAGGTGCGGGTTGTCGTGCTGTACTGGCCAGATGAAGCGCAAGCTCAGGCAGGCCTTCACCGCGCACGGAGGACGGGCCGCCGGTACCGCGGACGCCCCCGCCGGGGGCGCCGCCGCCGACGCGCTGGTCGAACAGATGCGCCGCAGGGTCCGGCTCATGATCGAGATCACCGCGCGGGCGGGCGAGTACCGCAGGGGCCTGGTGAAGGCGGCCGGCCGGCTCAGCCCCGAGGAGGCGGTGATCCTCGACGACCTGGAGCAGCACGGCCTCCAGGTGCCGCAACTGCGCGACGTGCTGCGCGGCGGCCACGTGCTGGTCGACGACCCGGAACTGTACGAGAAGTGGCGGGCCGGCAAGGGCAACCACGCGCGGCTGTCCAGCCACCACCGCGACATCGACAAGAAGGTCTACCCCGACTTCGGGATGCGCGGCCATGTCGTCCGGGAGAAGCTGCACGGCCGTACCGTGAACGGCACCTGGGTGCAGCTGGAGAAGACCCCGGCCGCGTTCGGCGGCAGCAAGAAGCCCAGCCTGGACGACCTGCGGCACCTGATGGACTACGTCCAGTACCGCTTCACGGGCAGCAACGTCGGCCCCTGGGGCCTGTCGCGGATGACCGAGCGGCACCCGATGTACCTCTCGCCGGTGGTGGCCGTGCCCACCACGCTCACCCCGCCGGTCGCGCGGACGCTCACGCGGACCCTGCGCAGGATCGAGCAGAGCGACGACGTCACCGCCGTGTCGAAGGAGCTGGCGGCCCACTTCCCGCCGCCGGACCGGCCGGACCTCAGCGGCGAGCTGGGCCAGGCGCTGACCGGCCGGGGCGGGCGCGGGCTGTTCGGCAACTCCGAGGTGTGGGTCACCCAGGCGCCGTCGCGGGACGCGGCCCGGGTGCTCCGCGAGACGCACGAGCCGCCCGCGCGGAGCACGTGGCGGACAGGAGGGCCCTCATGAGCGACGACCGCGACGACCTCCCGCCCACCGGTCCCCCGAACCCGGCCGGGGAACCGGACCCGGCCGGCGACCCGGGCGCCCCCGGTGACCCGAGCGCCCCGGCCTCGCCCGGACCCGGCGAGGCGTCCGTCCCGTCCGGCCTGGTGTCGGCCGTGGTGAGCCTGGTGAACACCGGGCCGGTGCTGCTCGGTGCGTACACGATCGCCGAACTGACCGCCGTGGACGCGGTCGTGGACTTCCTGGAGGCCCGGCCCTCGGACGACGAACTGGCCGAGGCCGTCCGCTCCCTGGCCGCGCGCGAACTGCTGCTGGCAGGTGACGGCGAGCGGGTCCAGGTCCGCGGGGACCTGGGCATCGCGGTGGCGTTCCAGCAGCGGGCCCGCCGGGTGCTCGACGCCCGTACGACCGGCACCGTCGCGGGGGAGCCGTGGCGCATCCTGCTGCTCCCGCAGCCCGAGCGGATCTGCCTGATGGTGCGGATCGACGCGCTCGGCGTGCACCAGATCGGGCTCTACAAGCTCGAAGAGGCGGTGCGCATCCTCGTGGACTGGCTGCCCCGCGGGCAGTCGGCCGAGCCCGATCCGGACCTCGGCGCCGACGACCTGCTCGCCGGGGCGGAGCGGGCCGCGCTGCTCACGCTCGTGGAGTACACCGCCGAGGGGTCCGCCGAGATCGCGGGCGCCAGCACCGACCTGGTGCTCGCCCGCAAGGGCGGCCGGCTGCACCTCCTGACCCGGGACCCGGCGCACGACGACAAGCTGGAGCCGAAGCCGGTGTCGGGCAAGGACGAGATCCGCGACCGCCTCGTCAGCCTGCTGACCTGAGCGGACCCCGCCACCCGAGCGGACCCCACCCGATCCGATCCACCCGATCCGATCCGATCCGGCCCGCCCGATCCGATTCAGCCCGCCCGATTCGGCCCGGCCCGCCCGCCCCGTCTGCTATCCCTGAGCGGGTGCCCACACCTCCCACACCTCCCACACCTCCCACGCCTCCCGTGCCCGCGCCGCCCCCTGCCCCCGCGTCGCCTCCCGCCGCCCTCCCGACGCTGATCGTCGTCAGCGGTCCGCCCGGAGCCGGCAAGACCACGCTCGCGCACGCGATCGCCCGCGCGGTGGGGTGCCCGGCCGTCTGCCGCGACGAGATCAAGGAAGGCATGGTGCACGCCACCCCCGGCCATGTGCCCGGCCCGGCGGACGAGTTGAACACGCGCACGCTGCCGGCGTTCTTCGGCGTGCTCGAACTGCTGCTGCGGGCCGGGGTGACGACCGTCGCGGAGGCGGCGTACCAGGACCGTCTGTGGCGGCCCGGCCTGACGCCGCTGCTGACGACGGCCGACGTCCGCGTGGTCCACTGCACGGTCCGCGCGGACGTGGCGCTGGAGCGCACCCGCCTGCGGCTCGCGGCGAATCCGGTACGGCGCGCCCACGAGAGCGGCCCGCCGCAGGACCCGGCGGCGCACGCGGTCCGGCACGACGCGTTCGACCGGGTCGCCCTGGACGTGCCCTGGATCGAGGTGGACACCACGGACGGATACGCGCCCGGGCTCGACGAGATCGTCGCCTTCGCGGGCGGCCCGCGCCGGCCGGGCTCCGGGGAGCCTTCCACCCCGCGTTCCCCCACGTGACAAGGCCGGTGGAGCCGGAGGGAGTTGCCGGGCGGACGGAAGGGCAACGTCTTCGCCCCCGCGACTGCGGATTACTGCCCATGGGGCCGCTGACGAGGGGGCCGGCTGATCCTAGGGTGGACAAGTGAGCCTTTGGACCTCTTTGGAACCCGCGTCGGCGACCGTCGATCCCGGCGGGAGCACCACCGTACGACTGCGGGTGCGCAACACCGGCGACGTGGTGGACGAGTACCGTTTCGAGCCCGTCGGGAGCATCGCCCCCTGGGTCCAGGTGGAACCGCAGGTGCTGCGGCTCTACCCGGGCACCACGGACTCGATCCTGCTGACCTTCACGCCCCCGCGCACCCCGGACGCCACGGCGGGCCCGAACCCGTACGCGATCCGGGTCGTCCCCACCGAGAGCCCCGAGGCCACCACGGTTCCCGAAGGGAACCTCACCATCACGCCGTTCACCGAGGTCCGCGCCGAGATCGTGCCGCCGACCGTGAAGGGCCGCTTCCGCGGCAGGCCCAAACTCGCGGTCGACAACATCGGCAACACCAAGCTCACCGCCTCGATCAGGGGCACCGACAACGGCGACCAGCTCGCGTACGACATCCACCCGGCCAACGTGCAGATCGAGCCGGGGCGGGCGGCGTTCGTGAAGGCGACGCTCAGGCCGCGGCAGATGATCTGGTTCGGCTCCAGCCAGCAACGCCCGTACACGCTGGACGTGTCGCGGTCCGGGGCGACGCCGCTCAGCGTCGACGGGAGGTACGTGCAGCGCGGCTTCCTGCCGCGCTGGATCGCCGCCGCCTTCTGCGCGCTGCTCGGTCTCGCGGTCGCCTTCACGATGATCTGGCTGACCCACAAGCCCGCGGTCGGCTCGCTCGCGACGGCGAAGGTCAACCCGGCCGGCTTCGCCACGCTGACCCCCTCGCCGCCGGCGCCCACCACCCCGGTCACCACGCCGCCCACCTCCCAGGCCCCGACGACCAGCCCGCCCGCGGGCGGCGGCGGGGGCGGCGGCGCCCCGGCCAAGAAGAAGCCGAAGAGTCCGGTGCCGGCCACCAGGGTGCTGCTGCGGAACACCACCACCAACAAGTGCGCCGACATCCCCGGCGCCGACAACGGCCAGTCCGGCGGCCCGGTCAACGAGTTCACCTGCATCGGCGACGACACGGACAACCAGCTGTGGGACCTGGAGGTGCGGTACCCCTCGCTCGGCCCCGGCGGCACCCAGCTGTTCCAGATCCGCAATGACAAGGACCGGCTCTGCATGGACCTGCCGAACCTCGGTGCGGAGCCGATCACCACCCCCATCTCCGAGTACGCCTGCAACGGCACCACCGCCGACAACCAGCTGTGGTGGATCGACAAGCAGCCCGACGGCGCGTACTGGATTCGCAACTACGCCAGCGACAACAAGTGCCTGGACGTGTCCGGCGACAGCACCGGCGGCGACAACACCAAGCTGACCCTCTTCAACTGCACCGACACCGACGACCAGGAGTGGCAGGTCGTGCACCCGAACACGGACTGATCCGCGTCCGGCGACCGGCCCGCTCCTGGCCGCCGTTTCACCGGTTCGTTCGCCGGTCCCGGGTCAGCCGCGGCCGGCCGGGCGGTGCGCGTGGCCGCCGCCGGTGAGAACGGCCTGCGGGAGGTAGAGCGGCATCGAGTCCTCCCACTGGCTGTCGGTCAGCATCGTCTTGCCGGAGCCGTCGGCGTTCATGACCATGACCATGCCGTACGGCTGGAAGGTGTTGTCGTACAGCGCGGCCTCCTCCCGGAAGCCGTACATCCCGGTGTTGTAGAGGATGCGTCCGTCGGCGTTCCAGACCGCGTGGCCGTCGTTGGCGCCGCTGCTGGTGAGGACTTTCAGGCCGGTGCCGTCGGGCTTGACGGTGCAGACGTCGAAGTTGGTCGGCGCGGTCTTGCGGGTGAACAGGATGAGGCTGCCGTCGGGGGACCAGTCGGGCAGGTTGTCGGACCCGGTGGTGAGGACGGTGGTCGTCATGGTGGTGAGGTCCAGGACGCGCAGGCCGTTCTGCGCGCCCCACACCCGGTAGACGAGTCTGGTCCCGTCGGCCGAGTAGCTCGGGAAGCCGGAGTTGGTGGAGTTGTCGGTGAGGGCTTCCGCGCCCGTGCCGTCGCTGCGGACCCGCCAGATCGCGGCCGTCATGACGGCGCGCTCCTGGAACCAGCCGCCCAGGCCGAACGCGATCCACCCGCCGTCGGGTGACCAGGTCGGCCGGAACGCGCCGGCCAGGCCCTCGGCGACCAGCGTCTGGTCCAGGCCCGAGGTGGTGGTGTCGAAGACCACCTTCTGGTCGCTGCCGTCCGGGTTCATGGTGACGACGTCGGACATGGCCGCGCCGAGCTGCTTCTGGGTGATCGCCAGCCTGCCCTGGAGCGACAGGGCCGGGAAGACGTCGCAGAAGCGGTAGTCCCAGTCCGCGTCCCAGCTGTAGAGGGCTGCGTCGAGCGGCCGGACGGTGAAGTCCTGCTTCTCGTAGACCACCGACTTGCCGTCCGGCGACCAGCACGGCGAACGCACCCCGGCGCGGGTGAGATCGGGGATCGAGCCGTTGACGTAGACCAGGCCCTCGTCCGCGCCGTTCTTGAGCAGGTAGCCGATCTCGGTGTTGGTGACGTACTGCGGCGAGACCTTCAGGTTGGCGCCGGAGGTGTGCTCGACGCGGTCGGTGCCGGTGGCGAAGTCGACCGAGACGATCTGCGACTCGGCGATCCCGATGTCCTCCGGGCGGTGGGCGTCCCAGGTGTTCTGCACGGTCATCTCGTAGTAGACGATCCGCTGCCCGTCCGGGGACCACTTGGGCGAGCCCAGGCAGTATCCCGGCTTGGTCGCGAGCTGCCGGAAGCCGGTGCCGTCGGGCTTGATGACGTAGATGCTCAGTTCCTGGGTGTGCTCCCAGCCGTTGCCGTTGTCGTGGCCCGTCCACTGCGTGTTGCGGTCGCTGGAGAACGCGATCCACTGGCCGTCGGGCGACCAGACCGGGCGGAAGTGCCCGTCGGGGCTGCTGGGGTCACCGGCCAGCGCGGCGGTTCCGCTGAGGTTGGTGAGCGCGCCGGTCTTGGTGTCCATCAGCCAGATCTGCGACAGGTGGTCCGCGGAGCGGGTGGAGGAGAAGGCGAGGGTCCGCTTGTCCGGCGACAGGGTGGCGCTGTCGTACACCGCCGGACCGCCGATCACCGAGGTGACGCCGACGCCCTGGCCCGAGCCGTTGAGGCTCGCCGAGTAGATGTTCGCGTTGCCGTCCCCGGACCGCTCCGAGGTGAAGTGGATCGTCTTGCCGTCGGGCGAGTAGTTGGCGTGCCGGTCGAACGCCGCGTCGGTGGCCGACAGCAGCCGGCGCTCGTTGGAGCCGTCGGCGTTCGCGATGTACAGGGTCGACTTCGACGGCGCGATGCGGTTCATCAGCATCACGCCCTTCTTGCCGTCGGCGGCGGCGGCCACGGCGAAGGAGGGGGTGGGCAGCAGTGCGGCGCCGGCGGTGGCCGCGCCGGCCACCAGGAACGCTCGGCGCCCCATACCCGTCTTTCCAGATCCCATCTGAGTCCCAGCTCTCATCGATTGAACGATCGGATGGTGGACGTTGACCCTCGGCGGGCGAGGGCAGGTGGTGCGATCGGTGTGCATCCGTGCGATCCGTGTGTCCGCGCGATCCGCACGCGAGGTGCGGACAGGTCAGCGGCGGAAGAACGTGACGGAGTCCGGGTTGGGCACCGCGAGGGACATGCCGGTGTCCGTGAGCTTCCCGGAGCGCCGGTCGACGCCGAACACGTTGACGGTGTTGCTCGCCTCGTTGGCGACCAGCAGCCACCGCCCGCTCGGGTGGAGGGTGAAGCCCCAGGGCGTGGTGCCCCCGCAGGGGACGCTCTGGAGGGTGCTGAGCAGGTCGGTGCGCGGGTCGACGGCGAAGACCGTCAGGGAGTTCTCGCCCCGGTTGCCGGCGTAGACGAAGCGGCCGTCGCCGCTGATCGCCAGGTCCGAGGCGCTCTTGGTGCCGGTGAAGTCGGGTCCGTCGAGCGCGAGCGTCTGACGGTGCGTCAATTCGCCTTCGTGCGGGTCCCATCGGAGGGTCTGGAGGTCCGAGCTGAGCTCGCTCAGCAGGTAGACGGTGCGGCCGTCGGGGTGGAAGGCGACCCGGCGCGGGCCGGAGCCGGGCGCCGTCGGGTAGGCGTACGGGCCGGCCGGGCCGCCGGCGGACAGGGTGCGGGTCGCCCGGTCGAAGCGGTAGACGAAGACGCGGTCGGCGCCGAAGTCCGCGACCAGGGCGAACCTGCCGCTCGGATCGACCTCCGCGTGGTGCGGGTGCGGGCTTGCCTGCCGCGGGTTGGGGCCGGAGCCGGTGTCCTGTGCGAGCGAGGCGGGCGGGGCCAGCTCGCCGGTCCGGGAGATCGGCACGGCGGCGGTGAAGCCGTCCTCGAAGTTCGTGGCCAGCAGGGTGTTCGACGGCTGGTCGATGCCGATGTACGACACCCCGCCGCCGTTCAGGCCGGTGCCGCCGGTGGACAGCTCCCCGGTCTTCGCCAGGGCGCCGGTCGCCGGGTCGATCCGGAAGGTGTCGACGACCCCGCCGACCGCCATCGTGGCGACGTACAGGATCGGCAGCGTCGGGTGCGTGACCGCCCAGTCGGCGTTCGCCTCGCCCACCGGCCCGATCGGCGTCAGGTCGCCGCGGTCGGGGTCGAACCAGGCCCCGTGGATCTGGGTGCCCTTCCAGGTGTTGACGTACACGAGTTCCCGCGCGGTGCTCCTCGGTGCCGCCGTGCGCCTTGCCGGTGCTGCGGCGGTGGCGGGCGCGGCACCGAGCAGCGGTACGGCCGCGGCGGCGGTGGCCGCCATCGAGCCCAGGAGGAGCCGGCGGGAAGGGTGCGGGGCGCCCCCGGCGGAAGCGCCGCGGGAGCCGCTGACCGGTGCGTCCGGGGGGCGCCCGGTCGGAGTGGGTCTGGAATCAGGCATGGCGAGAGTGCTCCTTCGCATCTCGGAGGGACGAGGCGGCGATCCACGCCGCGGGGTGAGGAGGGGCGGGGAGGGGTGGGGGGAGCGGAAGCGGGCAGGCCGGGGCGACGGACGCGGTCCGGACGGGGGAGTGCGGGGAGTGCGGTCCGGACGGGGGCGTGCGGGGCGGCCTCCCGGGCGTCGGCCGCGGTGCGCGGGGGTGGTGCGCGCGGGCCGGAGGGCGTGGGCCGGAACGGCGTGTTGCCGGGGTACGGAGCGGGGCGGCGCCTACGGACGCGGGCCCGACGGGCGGCGGGTGGCCAGGCCGAGCCGCTTGAGGGCGTACTTGTCGAGCTGGGTCAGGATGCCGTTGAGGATCAGCGTGATCGCCATCAGGACGATCAGCCCGGCGAACTCGGTCGCCGCGTCCAGGTTCATCGCGGAGGTGAACAGCTCGTGGCCGACGCCTTCGGAGGAGGCGATGAACTCCCCGCCGATGACCCCGAGGATGGCCAGCGGACCGCCGGTCTTGAGCGCGGCGAAGAAGGGCGCGGCCAGCGTGGGGACGGTGACGTAGCTGAGCACGTGGTGCTTGCGGCCGCCCATCACCTGGATGATCTCCACGAGTTCGCGTTCGCGCAGCCGCAGGCCCAGGTAGAGGTTGTAGAAGACCACGAAGGCCACTCCGGTGGCGGCGATGTAGATCTTCGACCAGGAACCGATCCCGAAGAACAGCACGAACAGCGGGGCCAGCGCGATCTTGGGGACGCCGTTGACCGCCGCGACCAGGGGCTCCATCACCCGCCCGGCGAGCGGGAAGGAGCCCAGCACCAGGCCCATCACGGTGCCGATCGCCACTCCGATGCCGAAGCCGACCACCACCTCGAACGAGGTCGTCTTGATGTCGGTCCACCCCTGCGCCGAGCCGAGCAGGTGGTGCAGGGCCGTCCACACGTCGGTCGGTTTGCTCACCGCGTACTCCGGGATCACCGGGCCGCTCATCACCTGCCACAGGACCAGGCAGAGCGCGATCACGGCGAGGCGCAGCACCACCACCAGGGCGGTGCCCCGCCACCGGCTGCCGTGCTTCGCGGGGGCCGCCGGGACCTTGGCCTCGGTCTTCTTCACGATGTTGTCGGTTGCCGTCATCACCGTCTGCTCCTTCCTCTCTCAGCAGGTGCCGGGTCGGGTCACTTGAGGTACTTGTTGGTCCAGTCGTCGGAGCTGACCTGGGCCTGCTTGGTCAGCGCTCCCAGCGAGTTGATGAACGCCAGGGTCTTGGTCCACTCCCCGTCCGTCATCTCGCCGCTCTTCGGCCACTCGACCTGCGGCAGGGCGGTCTTGATCACCGCCGCCGGCACGCCGGGCAGGGCCTTCTGCGCCACGGTCTGCACCGTGGCCGAGTCGAGGTGGGCGTTCATGTACGCCGTCGCCTGCTGCACCGCGGTGGCGACCTTCCCGGCGATGTCGGCGTGCTGGGAGAGGTAGCTGTTGCGGCCGACCACGAACTGGCCGTAGCCGGCCTGCGCGGAGGACCAGGCCGGCACCTTGATCGAGTCGGCCACCACGACGCCGTCGCCGGAGTCCTGGATCTCCAGCGGGGACGGCTGGGAGGTGACGAACCAGTCGATCTGGTTGCTCTTCAAGGCGGCCTTGTCGGCGGCCGGGCTGGGCAGCGACACCCACTTCACCTTCCCGGCGTCGACGCCGTACGCCTTGAGGTAGACGCTCGCCTCGCCCTTGGTGTTGGCCGAACTGGAGCCGCCGGTGGAGCCGTCCAGGGCCTTGGCGACCTGGGCGGCGGGGGTGTCGGCGGTCAGGCCGTGCGCCTTGGCGAACTTGGTGCTGACGATCAGGCCGAGCGGGTTGCCGCCGCCGTCCGCGGCGATCGCGGTCTCCGGGATCTTCTTGTCGACGGCGGACAGGAAGTCGGTGGGGCTGTCGTTGAGGAACTGCACGGAGCCCGACTCCAGCGCGGAGGCGCCGGTGGACGCGGTCAGCGTCACGTACTTGACCTTGATGCCCTGCTTGCTGAAGTAGCCGTTGGCCTCCGCGAGCTTGATCGGCACGTCGAAGATGTTGCCGGCGATGCCGATGGTGACGGTGGTGGTGCCGTCGGCGTTCTTGGAGGTGCCGCCGCCTCCGCACGCGGTCAGCGCCACGCAGCCGAGCGCTATCGCGGTCACCGCCGCGAACGTCCGGGTCCCGGGGGCGTGTGGTCTGCCGCCGCGCCCGCCGGACGTGCCGGCCGGTGTGGCCGGGGCGCCGGTGCCGGCCGCAGCGGTCGTGCCGTCGTGCTGGTCGAGGTGTGCCATGAGATCTCCTGTCACCATGCCTGTCGGGTCTGGAAGTAGCGCTTCCAGAAGTCGAGCCGGACCTGGTCGGCCACCGGGATCGGCCCGAAGCGGCCGCCGATCTCCATCACGGTCGGCGAGCCGGCCGCGTACACCGGCCAGTGCGGCAGGCCGGGGCCGTTGGGATCGCCGGTGGCGGCGAAGTTGGCCCAGTACGCGGAGACCGTCGCCGAGACGGCGCGGTCCTCGTCGGTCCAGGGGGCGGCGCCGGGGTCGAGGTTGCCGAAGACGAACTCGATCTCGGCGCCGTGCGAGGCGCGCCGGGGCGACTGCCCCTGCGCGGGGGAGGGGTGCGTCCAGAAGTACGTGTACGCGGGGCGGGTGGCGTGCTCGGTCCACTGGGTGCCCCACAGGTACGTGGAGACGCGGGAGTTGTCGCGTACCGCGGCGTTGGCGGCGCGCGCGGCCTCGTCGTCGGTGCCGGCCGGGTACAGCCGCAGGAACTCCTCGGCGAGCGGGCCGAACTTCCGCCCGGCGTGGGCGAGATACCCGTCGAGCGTGACGTGCACCGGCGGCGCGCCCGGCCGTACCGCCGCCGTCCCCCGCGCCCGGTGCTCGGCGAACGTGGACTCGGGGACCGCCCCGCCCTCGTCCAGGTTGTTCCCGGCCAGGTAGCAGACGTCGTTCTGCCGGCCCTTGGCGTAGGTGTCCTCGTAGCCGTACGGGAGCACCCACCCGTCGAGCACCGGGCGGAACAGCGGCGGCTTGGCCGGGCCGGCGGTGTCGACGCCGCGGTCGAAGGCCGGCCGCCCGTCGATCAGCTTCTGCCAGGGCAGCGCGCGCAGTTCGGCCGGCGACCGCGCGCCGTGCTCCCGGGCGAAGCGGACGCCGTCCTGCTCGGCGTCGGCCAGCACGCGGTAGGAGGTGGCCAGGTAGCCCAGTTCGGGGTCCCGGGAGTAGCGGGCGTGGCTCTGCGCGATGGCCCGGTGGAACAGCCCCTCGGCGAGCGGCGACATGGCCAGGAAGTTCACCGACCCGGCGCCCGCCGACTGGCCGGCGACCGTGACCCGGTCCGGGTCCCCGCCGAAGCCGGCGATGTTGGCACGCACCCAGCGCAGCACCGCGATGCTGTCGAGCAGCCCGTAGTTGCCGGAGGCGCCGTGCCCGGACTCCTCGCTCAGTTCGGGGGTGGCCAGGAAACCGAAGGCGCCCAGCCGGTAGTTGAAGGTCACCACGACCAGGCCGAGCCGGGCCAGGGCCTCACCGTCGAAGCGGGCGTTGGCCCCGGTGCCGCCCCGGAAGCCGCCGCCGTAGATCCAGACCAGCACCGGCCGCGGGGTGCCGGTGGCGGCCATGCCCTGCGTCCAGACGTTGAGGTGGAGGCAGTCCTCGCTCATGGGCAGTTCGACGCCGGCGGTGGCCGCGTCGTGCGGCGCCTGCGGGCACATCGGGCCGAAGCGGCCGGCCCTGTGAACGCCGGACCACGGGGCCGGCGGCTGGGGCGGTCGCCAGCGCAGGTCGCCGACCGGAGGCGCGGCGTAGGGGATACCGCGGAAGACGGTGACCGTGCGGTCCCGCCCCGATATGCCTTCTACCAGGCCCGATTCGGTTGCCACTGGATGCTGCATGGAGTCACTTCCGGTCGGTGGAGCCGACGATTCATCCGTTGCTTCGCCGGTGGGGCGCGGTGCGCGGGCCCGGCGGACGGCGGACGGCGGGCGGCGGACGAGGGGGTGCGGGGCGCACGGCGGCGGGCCCGCTATCCGAGGACCAGCGCGTGCCGGGCGCTGGCGACGTGGTGCCGCATCGCGGCGGTGGCCGCTTCGGGGTTGCGGGTGACGATGGCGAGCAGGATGGCCTGGTGTTCGTCGAACGACCCCGACCGCGGGTGGTGCGCGGAGATGTTCCGGTACTGGCGCATCACCAGCGGGTACAGCAGGGTGTCGTACGCCCGGGCCAGCGTCGTCTGGTGGGCGGCCGCCTTCACCTGCTGGTGGAATCGGCGGTTGCCCTGCGAATACGCCGCCTGGTCGTCGCGCGACTGCGCGTCGGCCATTTCCTCCAGCGTGCGGCGCAATTCGCGGATCTCGTCCTCCGTGGCCCGTTCCGCCGCCTTGCCGGCCAGCGCGGATTCGAGGGTCTCGCGCGCTTCCAGAATGTCCTTCGCCTCTTCCGGCGAGAAGCTCCTGGTGCGCACGCCGCGATTGACCTCGCTGGTGACGTAGCCCTCCTGCGTCAACCGGACAAGGACCGAGCGCATGGTGCTGCGCGAGACGTTGAACATCCTGGTCAGGTCGGCTTCGGTGAGCCGGGTGTTCGGCTCGATGCTGCCCGACAGCAGGAGCGAGCGCAGTTCGTCGTACGCCTGGCTGTAGCGGGTGCCGGACGTCCTGGTCTCGCCGGTGGTGCCGTCGTTGTTGCTCTGGTCCATCGTGATCGCCTACGTGTCCTAGAAGGGAATGCGCAGCCCGTACCCGGTTCGGCGTTCGGCACGGCGGCGGGACGCGCCCCCGTGCCGCGGCTAGTTCCGGGCCGCGCCGAGTCCGGGGTAAAGGCGCCGTGCGGTGCCGGCGAAGATATTCTGCTGTGCCGGCTCGGGCAGTCCGGTCAGGACGTTCCGCGCGAGTGCGAGGAGTTCCGGCAGCGACTGCTCGGCGGCGGGGCAGTTCGATCCCCAGGCGATCCGTTCCGCGCCGAACGCGGCGAGTACCGGATCGAGAAAGTCGGCCGCCTCCTTTCCGGCGTCCCGCAGCCGTTCGAGGTTGCGGTGCGTGAGTTTCAGGAACAGGCCCGGGTTCGCGGCGAGTTCGGCCACCTCCTGGCCGGCCCGCGCGGGCGACGCGGCGATGTCGGGGTATCCCATGTGGTCCAGGAGCACCCGGACACCGGGGAACCGCTCCAGCACCTCGACCAGTTGCCTGGTGGCCGGCCCCAGCCGCATCTGGAGGCAGACGGTGATGCCGGCCTCCTCGGCGGTCCGCCAGAAGTCGTGGGTCTCCGGCGCCGCGAACCACTCGCCCTGCGTGGGCACGGTGCTGCCGCTGGTGAACAGCCGCACCCCGGCGAGGCCGTTGTCGCCGACCAGGTCCAGCAGCCGCGCGCCGGAGCCGGGCCGCAGCGGGTCGAAGGTGCCCACGGCGACGAACCGCTCCGGCCGGCGCCGGCGGCTGTCCAGCACGTAGGAGTTGTCGTACCCGTAGGCGGTGGTGGCCTGCACCAGGACGGCCTGGCCGATGCCCGCCTCGTCCATGCGGGCGGCCATGCCGTCCGCGGTGACCGGCCGGGACGCGGCCCATTCCGACTGCTTCCCGCCGATCGGCGCCCGCGGATAGCGCGCCAGGTCCTCGGAGATGATGTGGCAGTGTGTGTCGACGACGTCCACGGTGTTCCCTCGCTCCTTGTGCTGCGTGTCTGTCCTGCGTGAACCGCGCGTGCGGTGACGGGTGGTGGGCGGTGCGGGCGCCCGGCGGGTGCGGGCGGTCAGGCGGTCAGGCGTCCGGGTGGTCGCCCTCGGCGAACAGCCGTCGCGGGTCGGCGGGGAAGCCCGCGTCGAGCAGGCCCTGGTCGCGGGAGTAGCGGACGGCCGCGGCCAGGCTCGCCTCGTTGGCGCCGATGCCGTACGGCACCGGGTCGCCGCCGATCTGGCGCGCCTGCCGGGCGAAGCGCGGAAGTTCGGTCCACTCCGGGTCCGCGGCGACCTGCCGCCGCTTGCTGTCGGCCAGCGCCGCGTACAGCGCCGTCGGCAGGTCCGGGTCGCGGGCCACCAGTTCGGAGCGGAGCGCGACCACCGAGTGCAGCGGGTAGATCCCCGTGCGCAGGTACCAGTCGGCACCGAGCACGTCGGCGTCGGCGAAGAGCGGGTACGGGCCGTCGTCGCCGGCGTCGTCACCGGTGCCGGTGCCGGTGCCGGTGGCGGTGGGGGTGGCTTCGGCCGCGGCCGTCCAGCCGGCCTTGGGCGCGCCGGCCCTTCCGGTGCCGGCGTTGCCGGTGAACGCGGCGTCGATCTCCCCGGCGCGCAGCAGCTCGCCCAGCGAGCGCCCGTCGGTGACCCGTTCGACGTTCGACGGGGCCCGCCCCTCGATGTGGTCGTCGTCGTCCACCACCCAGGTGATCTTCTCCACGTCCACGCCGTACTCGTCGCGGAGCACCCCGCGCACCCACACGCCGGTGCTCACCGTGTAGGCGCGCACCCCGACCCGGCGCCCCTCCAGGTCCTTCGGGACGCGGATGCCGGAGCCGGCGGCGCACTGGATGTCGCCGTGGTGGAAGCGGCGGTTGAGGAAGACCGGCACCGCGGTGAGCGGCACCCCTTCCTGGAGCGCCATCAGGTAGGAGACCGGGGCGAGTTCGCACACGTCGAACTCCAGGTCCCTGATCATCCGCCGGTAGGCGCCGATGATCGGCCTGACCCGCACCTCCTCGATGTCGTAGCCGTCCACCGCCGCGCTGCCGTCGAGCAGTGCCTGCACGTGCGGGTATGCGCCGAGTGCGACCGTGAGCTTGCCCATGCGTGTCCTCGTCCTGTCTTGTTCGGGTGCTTGCGGATGCCGTGCCGGGTGCGGTCCCGGTGCCGGGGGCACGGCGGGTCAGCCGCCCAGCCGCGCCGGCGGTACCCCGAGGGCCGCGCACGACCGGGCCACCAGCTCGTCGAAGTCCACCGCGCGTGGCAGCACGTCCTGCTCCAGCGCGTAGGCCGCGACCTGCGCGACCGGGCCGCGCAGCGCGTCGAAGCCCACCGGGTCGGACCCGCCCTCGTCCTTGGCGGCCATCTCGCGGATCGCGTCGTACATCGCGCAGATCGCCGCGGAGTTCTCGCGGGCGGCGGCCTCGGACACGCCGATCACGTGGTTGACGGGGGTGAAGCCCTTGCGCGCCGACCACTGAGCGGCGGCGTCGAGCGCGTCCGGGACGGCGGTGCGGATGCGGTCGTCGGCCGGGAGCTCGTTGCCCATGATCCCGTAGTCGAGGCGGCCGTCGAGGAAGTCCGCCTGCAGCTTGGCCCCTTCCGGCGCGCGCCGCACCCACGACGGGTCCTGGTAGGAGTCGACGTGTCCGTCCTCGTACACCGTCCAGTCCACCGTGCGCAGGTCCACGCCGTACTGCTCGGTGAGGAAGCCGCGCAGCCACACCCCGGTGGTCTGGCTCCAGGAGCGGACGCCGACGCTGCGGCCCGCCAGGTCCCGCACCGACAGGTTGCCCATGGTGACCAGGGTCTGGTGCTGAGCGCGCACCAGCGTGGTCACCGGCAGCAGCACCACCGGCCGGTCGTAGGCGGCGGCCTGGAGCAGCGTCACCACCGCGAGCTCGCACACGTCCACGGCCGCGTCGTTCACGAAGCCGCGCGACGCCTTGTGCACCGGCCGCACGTCGAGGCGTTCCACCTCGGTGCCCGCCGTCCGGGCGGCCTCCAGCGCCGCCGCCGCGAGGTCGTCGCGGCCCACAACCAACTTCATCTGGGACTCCTCCTGCTTCATGCCTCGGATGCCGGGTCCGCGGTCGCCGGCCGGTGGTGCCGCTCGTGGTGCCGGCGCAGCAGATCGGCGCCGTAGTCGTTGCCGTTCGGGGTGCGGACCACGGTGTGGATGTGCCGCCGCGTCGGCACGTCGTTGGCGAACATCACGCCGGCCTGGTGCTCGAACTCGACGAGGATCACCGGGCTGTGCACGCGGTAGTAGAAGGCGCTGTCCGGGCCGCCGTCGCCGATCCAGGCGAAGTACGTGTCCTGCCGGTGCGCGAGTACCTCGTCCATCCGTGCCGCGGCGTGGCCGGCGCCGGCCCGGCCGGTGTACAGGCCGAGCAACTCGGTGGCCAGCGCGTACTGGTGGCCGGTCAGCTCGGTGAACGGCATGCCCTGGTAGGCGAGTTCGTAGTTGTCCCGGAAGGCGCCCACGAACAGGTCGGGCGGCAGCTCGTCGGCGATCACCGCCCGGGCGCGCTGCCGCCCGGTCAGGCCGTCGAACAGCTCCTGCCCGACCGCCTCCTCGCGCCGGAAGACATGCGTGCCGGCGTACTTCCCCGAGGTGGCGTGCACCGGCTCCGCGCCGAGGAACGTCGGGGTGAGCACCATCTGGTCGCCGACGAAGGCGCAGTTGACGTTGACGTGGTGCCCGTCGAGCTGCCAGCCCCACGGGCCGCTTCCGGGGTCGCCGTAGACGGTGAACCAGTACAGCCACTCGTTGAGCAGGTGCTCCTCGCCGCGCAGCTCGCCGACCGTCAGGTTCAGGTGCATCAGGTCGAGGACCTGCGCGAAGCCCGCGTCACTCAGGCTGGCGCGGACGATCTCCAGGGCCGACTGCCTGGTCCGGTCGTCGAGTTCCTCCAGGCACAGCCCGTGCCGCAGGAAGTACCGGGCGCCGTTGGCCCAGTGCCGCCACGTCACGTCGTCCATCGGCAGCCGCCCGTCGGCCAGTTCGCGCGGTGCCAGCGCGGCCAGGTACCGCGCGGCTGCGCCGAGCACACCGCTGACGTCCACGCCGGTGGTCCGGAGCGGGAACAGGCCGGGGCGTATGCCGGACGGGTCGGCGACGCCGCGGAACGGCTCGTCCGCCGCGCGCCGGCGCCACTCGACCTTCTCCAGCAGCTCCGGGGTCCATACGTCGGGGCGCCGGGTGGGGGCGTCCCCGCGGACACGCAGTTCGCTCACGGCCGGCTCACCTCCGCGTCCCGCTCGTCGGGCGTCCCGGGCGTCTCGGCAGTCCTGGCAGTCCCGGCAGCCCTGGCAGCCCTGGTAGTCCCGGCACTCCCGGGCGCCGGTGCGGCGCCGAGGTGTGCGGTGTGCGCGGCGATCCGCTCGACGTCGATCGGGGACCGTACGACCTGCTGTTCCAGGGCGTAGCGGGCGCCGATCCCGACGGCCGCGACCAGTTCCGGGCGCCAGCCGGCCGCGACCACCCGGCCGGCCGGAGAGCCGTCGCGCTCGCCCGCGGTGGTCGCGATCGCGGCGGCCAGCGCTTCGACCAGCGCGGCGACCGCCTGCGGCGCGGACTCCAGCACCTCGTCGCGCACCACGACCATGTGGTTCACCGGCACGGTGCCGTGCCGGTCGATCCACGCCTGCGCGGCGGCCCGGGCGTCCGGGAGGACCGGGACGAGTTCGACGCCCTGGGTGCCGATGGCGCGCGGGCCGAGCACCGCCGAGCCCACCTCGCCGTCGCGCAGCAGGTCGGCGACCTTCGCGGCCCGGGACCGCCGGACGTTGTCCGGCTCGCGGTACCGCGCGACGTGCGGCTCCTCGGTGGTGACCCAGGTGACGTCCGAGGGCTGCACGCCGTAGTCCTCGCGCAGCACCCCGCGCACCCACAGGCCGGTGGTCTGGCTGTAGGAGCGCACCCCGACCCGGCTGCCCGCGAGCTGCCGCGGGGAGAGCGCCGGCCCGTCCGGCAGCCGGGTGAGCGACTGGTGGTGGGTGCCGCCGATCATCGCCACCGGCAGCAGCGTGATCGGCACGCCGGCCTCCCTGGCCTGGAAGTACGTCGCCAGCGCCATCTCGCAGACGTCGTACTCCAGGCCCCGCACCATCCGGGCGAAGGCCGAGTACAGCGGGGACGCCTGTGCCCAGTGGCACTCCACGCCGGGCACCGGGATCGTGCCGTCCTTCAGCGGCCGGGTGTGCGGGTAGTCCCCCAGCAGGACCGAGAGCGCGGTCATCACACGTCCTCGCCGTACTGGAGCCGCCGGTAGGGCACGCTCAGCACGTTCCGGGTGATCCGCACGTCGACCACGGTCGGGCGCGGGTCACGGACGAACTCCGCGAGCGCGGCGCGCAGTTCACCGGTGCTGCGGACGGTGGCGCCGGCCCCGCCGAGCGCGATCGCGACCGGGCCGAGGTCGGGGTTGGGGATCACCGCGAGCTGCGGGTCCAGGCCCTTGGCCTTCGCCTTGTGGAACTCCGCGCCCAGCCCCTCGTCGTTCATCACCACCACCAGCACCGGCAGGCCGTAACGGCAGGCGGTCTCGAACTCCGCCAGGTGCATCAGGAAGCTGGCGTCCCCCTCCACCACGAACGTCGGCCGGCCGCCGTTCGCCACGACGGCGCCGATGGTCAGCAGCGGGGCCTGGCCGATCGCGCCGAACATGCCGTAGTTCGACAGCACGTCGCGGGAGCGCTGGAAGAGCATCGTGCCGAAGTCGGTCTGGTGGCCGCTGCCGAGCACCAGCCCGATCTCGCCCGGGAGTTCGGCGTCCAGCACGCGGATGGCCTCGCGCGGGTCGAGCCGGCCCGGCTCGGCCTCGTAGCCGGACGGGGCCTTCAGCGGCTCGGTCAGCCGGTGCCGCACGTCGTCGGTGTGGAAGCCCTCCGGCTGCGCCGGGTGCTGCTCCAGGGCCCGGTTCAGCTCGGCGAGCGCGGTGCGCGCGTCGGCCCGTACGTAGCACTCCGCGGCCCGGCCGTTGCCCATCACCACGTGCGGCGCGTTGTCGATCTGCACGTAGGTGGCGTCGGGGAAGAGCAGGCCGTGTTCGGTGGTGTAGTGGTTCAGGCTGGCGCCGACCGCGATCACGCAGTCGGCCTCCTGGAGCAGCTCCATCGCGGCCTTGTTGCCGTACAGCCCGGAGATCCCGACGTGGAACTCGGTGGCGTCGCACAGCCAGTTCTTCGCCTGGAGCGTGGTGGCCAGCAGCGCGCCGGTCCGCCGCTGGAGCCGCAGCACCTCCTCACCGGCGTCCGAGGAGCGCGCTCCACGGCCCGCGATGATCACCACCCGCTTGGCCGCCCGCACCAGCGCCGATGCCTGTTCGATCCTGGCCGGGTCGGGCAACAACCGCGCGGTGTCGATGAGTTCGGTGGAGGGGATGTACGGCCCCGCCTCCTCGTACTCCTTGACCTGCACGTCGACGGGGGCGCTGAGCATCACCGGCCGGGACTCGGTCCTGGCCTGGTAGAAGGCCTGCTGCACGGCCTCCTCGGCGAGGTCGGGCCGGGAGACGTGGACGAAGCCGCACTCGATGGCGGCGGCGAACCGGCGCTGGTCGAGGTACTGCACCGCTGACTCGTCGCCCACCGGGGTCTCGCCGCAGAAGGCGACCAGCGGGGTGTGCGCGCGGGCGGCCACGATCATCGAGGTGGCGAGCTGGGCGGTGCCGGGGCCGCTGGTGGTGGTGACCACCCCTGGCCGGCCGGCGGTGCGCGCCCAGCCGTCGGCCATGCCCAGGCCCGAGCCCTCGTGGCGCACCTCGTACAGGTTCACCCCGCGCTCGTGCAGGGCGTTCATCCAGTGCATGTTGGCGTCGCCCATCATGCCGAAGACATCGGTCGCGCCCTCTTTGACGAACGCCTCGGCGAGCGCCTCGTAGACCTTCACTTGCCGTTCTCCTTCGCGGTCGTGGCGTGGTCCGCCGTGGTGGCGTGGGAGGAGAGCACGCCTTCCAGCCGTCCGAACACCCGCAGCGCGTTGCCGCCGTACACCGCCCGCCGGTCGGAGTCGGCCAAGGTGTCGATGGAGTCCAGGAGGTGCTTCGTGTCGTCGAACCGGTGCCCGGTCTCGGGGTCCACCCCGCGGACGGCGCCGATCATCTCCGAGGCGAAGAGGATGTTCTCCGCGGGGACGACGTCCACCAGCAGCTGCATGCCGCGCTGGTGGTACACGCAGGTGTCGAAGAAGACGTTCCGCAGCACCGCCTCCTCCAGCGGCGGCCGCCCCTGGTCCTGCATGAACCCGCGGTAGCGGCCCCAGTGGTAGGGGACGGCGCCGCCGCCGTGCGGCAGGATGAACTTCAGCGTCGGGAAGTCGGTGAACAGGTCCGACTGGCACAGCTGCATGAAGGCAGCGGTGTCGCCGTTGAGGTAGTGCGCGCAGGTGCCCTGGAGCGCGGGGTTGCGCGACATCGCGACATGGACCATCGCGGGGACGTCCAGCTCCGCCATCGTCTCGTAGAGCGGGTAGTAGACCTTGTCGGTCAGCGGCGGCGCCTGCCAGTAGCCGTCCGACGGGTCCGGGTTGAGCAGGCAGCCGACGAAGCCCAACTCCTCGACGCAGCGCCGCAGTTCGGTGGCGCTGCGGCGGACCGACGACGCCAGCGGCTCGCCCGGGGACTGCGGGAGCTGGCACACCCCGACGAACCGGCCGGGGAAGAGCCCGCACACCCGGGCGATCAGGTCGTTGCTGACGTGCGACCAGGCCAGGCTGGTCTGCTCGTCGCCGTAGTGGTGCGCCATCTTGCCCGCGCCGGGGGAGAAGAGGGCGACGTCGACGCCGCGCTCCCGCTGGAGTCTGAGCTGTCCCTGCTCGATGGCGGTGGTGATCTCGTCGTCGCTGATGCGGAGTTCGGCGGGCGACAGCCGCGCGCCCGATTCCTCGAACGCCTGGATCTGCCGTTCACGCCACTTCCCCAGTGCGGCCGGGGCCGTGGTGAAGTGACCGTGACAGTCGATGAGCATGGAAGTCTCCGAGATTCGCGTGGTGCGTGGCGCGCGGCGGGCCGGTGGATGGTGGGCGCCGCGGGCATGGAGGGCCGGCGGTGGGAGGTTTTCGGGCGCGCGAGGGCGCGGGAGGGCGGGGAAGGGCGGGGAAGGGGCGTGAAAACGTGGGGGCGCGGGAAGGCGGGACGGCTTGGGACGGTGGGAGGTGCCGGAAGGTACCGGCAGCCGTCAGTCGCGTCCGGTCAGCGTCCGGCCGAGCTCCAGGCCGGGGTAGGTCCGTACCGGCATGGACATCAGGAACCGGTAGCCGTCCTCCAGCACCTGCTTGACGTTGTCGGCGGTGACGTGGGGGTGGCCGACGGGGACGCCGCGGGCGGCGCAGATGTCGAGGACGCGGCGCTTGCACTCCCGCATCAGCGGGTGGTCGTACTGGCGCGGGATGCCCAGTTCCTGGCTCATGTCGCCCTCGCCGATGATGATCAGCCCGATGCCCGGCACCTGGTCGAGGATGTCCGGCAGGTTGTCGATGGCGAGCTGGTCCTCGATCATGAGGGCCACCAGGATCTCGCCGTCCGGGTCCAGCGGCCAGACGTCGGCCTTCGCGTAGTACTCCGCGTTGGAGATGCCCCAGTAGCGGGCCGCGGCGGCCGGGCTGTCGCCGCGCAGGCCGGCGGGTTCGTGGCGAGGGCGGTCGGGCAGCCGCGGGTAGCGGCAGGCGGCGACCGCGTTGTACGCCTCCTCGACCGTGGAGATGTGCGGCCACACGATGCCGTACGCGCCCAGGTCGAGCGCCTGCTTGGCCTGCCACTGCCCCTTCTCGGCGCCGTTGACCGGTATCCGGACCAGCGGGGTGAGCGCGGGGGCCACGCTGTCGGCGCCGAAGATCTGCCGCCGGTTCAGCAGGTACTGGAGGGTGTCGCGCAGCGCCGGCACGTCCCAGGGCTTGTGCTCGGTCTCGAAGACCAGGGCGTCGTAGCCGGTGGTGCCGAACTCCAGGGCGGCGGACGGGTCGGCCGCGGCGAAGGACGCGAAGACGTGCTGTCCCGCTTCGAGGGCGCCGATCACCTTATTGAGCCGGGGCGTTGCCACTGCCGACCTCCTCGGTCTGCGTCGTCTGCGGTGCGTGTGCGGTGTGCGGGAGAGAAGCGGGCGGGGCGGCTCGGTCCGAGGCCGTAGGGGTCGCCGGTGCCGGTGCCGCCGGGCTCCGCCGCCGGCCCAGGACGCGGGCGAGCCAGGCGAGGCAGCGGCGCAGCGGGCCGGTACGGGGCGGGGCGGCGGCCGGTGCGGGCACGGGGGCGGGTACGGGCGGGGCGGCGTCGGCTGCCGCCCGCTCGGCGGACGGCCCGGATGCCGCGGCGCCGACCGGCACGGACACCTGGCCGGTGGCCGGCTCGGCGCACTTCGCGACCAGCTTCGCCGAGAAGTCCTTGGTCATCCTGGAGATCACGACCCCGGCGCCCGACTCGACCAGCGACGCGAGCTTGCCGGTGAGGGTCACCTCGCCGTTCATCAGCACCCGCGCGCTGCCGGCCGCGGCGCCGTCGACCACGCGGAAGGTGGCGTCACCGCGGAAGCGGGTGGCCCCCTGCCCGTCGCCGCCGCGGGCGGTGAGCCGGCCCTCGGACTCGGGCTCGTCCAGCTCCAGCCGGATGCGGGCGGCGAACCTCACCCGGATCGCGCCGAACTTCACCACCAGGGCACCGTCGAACGACCCGTCGTCGTGGGCGGCGCCCAACTCGGCGCCACTGATGCAGGACACGACGTCCGAGGGGCTCGACACGACCTCCCAGACCCGGCCGCGCGGGCTCGGGACGTCGATCTCTTCCTTGATCGTTATCACTGCGGTTCCTTACGCGGAGGCGTCGGACAGGTCGATCTCCGACTTGAACAGGCTCCACAGGTCGTTGTAGAGCTCGGAGAACTCGTGCGACTCGACCAGCGACCCGATGGATCGGGGCCGGGGGAAGGGGACTTCGAGGGTGCGGTGCACCGTCCCGGGCCCCTTGGACATCACGATCACCTCGTCGGCGAGGTAGATCGCCTCGTTGAGGTCGTGGGTGACGAAGACGAGCGTGCCCTCCTGCTCCTCCCACAGATTGAGCAGGTCCTGCTGGAGCTTGAGCCGGGTGATGGCGTCCAGCGGGCCGAACGGCTCGTCCATCAGCACGATGGACGGGTCGTAGATCAGCGCGCGGGCGATGGCGACGCGTTTCTGCATGCCGCCGGAGAGCTCGCGCGGGTAGTGGTCCTCGAACCCGGTGAGGCCGACCACCTTGATCCAGTGCGCGATCCGCTCGTCACGCTCCGCCTTGGGGACCCTGCGGAACTTCAGCGCCAGGCCGATGTTGGCCTTCACGCTGAGCCAGGGCAGCAGGTTGGCCTTCTGGGTCACGTACGCGGCTTCGGAGTTGACCCCGGTGACGGGTTCGCCGTTGAAGTGGACCTCGCCCCTGGTCGGGCGGAGCAGGCCGGCGGCCAGGTTGAGGATCGTGCTCTTGCCGCACCCGCTCGGTCCGATCACGGCGACGAACTTGCGCCGCGCGACCCTGAACGAGACGTCCTCGATGGCCGGTTGGTGTCCCCCGGGGAATTCCAGGGTGACGTGGTCGAAGCGGAGTGCCTCCGCGCTGTGGTCCCGCTGGTTGGTCGACAACTCTGTCTCCTTGACCGGCTCGGGTGAGGCGATCCGGCACTCGCGTGTACACGTTCGAGTGGCCTTGCCGATGGGTCTCGATGGATTTCGACGACTGCGGCTGCGGCTGCGGCTCAGCTCGTCTCCGCGTGGCGCCCGACGCGTGGGGTTCCTCGCGTCGAGCGATGGATTGTCCAACAACTTGCGAGTGACCGTAACACCGCCGAATCAAGCCCACAAGAACTCTGCACGAAAATCGCGCAGTGAGCCGATGGGCGCCGTGAGTCACATCCAAGATTGTTGGACAAGTTAGCTATCTGGCCGCTCTCGGGGGCCTCGACAAGCTCCGCTGCGTGAGCGTCGAGGTCGGGGTCGAAGTCGACGTCGTACGGTCCGCGAGCTCGGAGGTTTGTGGCGGCGTTCGGCCGCCTGCTGCCGCAACTGTCCTCATCCCTGCGGCCGTTGGGCCGGGAGACGGTCGAGCGGATCGTGGGCTGCGAGACCGGCACGGTGCTGGTCGCCCGGTCCGGCGGCAAGGTCGTCGGCACCCTGACCCTGGTGCTGCTGCCGCTCGCCTCCGGCCCGCGCGGGCGGGTGGAGGACGTCGTGGTGGACGGCGCGGCGCGCGGCCAGGGGGTCGCGGCGCTGCTGACCGGGCACGCGGTGCGGCTCGCGCGGGAGGCCGGCGCGCGCAGTGTCGACCTCACCTCGCGCCCGGAACGCGGCGCCGCGAACCGGCTCTACGAGCGGCTCGGGTTCGCGGCGAGGCGGTCGACGGTGTACCGGTTCGCGGTCGGGGAGCAGGGGCAGCGGGCACCGGCGGGCGGGTGCCGTCGCGGGGCAAGCGCGCGCGGCGTGCTCGGCTCGCGCGGATTGCTCGGCGTGCTCGGCTCGTCCGGCGTGCTCGGCTCGCGTGGCGGTGGAGGGGGCCGGCGGCAGCGGCCGCGGGGGAGTGGTGAAGGCAACGGTCCGTCACGTTGACGGGACGCGCCGCCGCGTGGTGCCATGAAACGCATTTCCGATTCAGCAGCCAGGGGAAGCCGGTCGAAACCCGGCGCTGACCCGCAACCGTAGGCCCACCGCGAGGCGGGCGAGCCGGACCACCTGCGCTGAACAGCAAGTCACGCTCGCCGTCGAGGACTACGGCACGGACGACAGGCCGGTTCGTGTGCCGGCTTTCCCTCCGTGGCCCGCGCTCCGCGCCGGCCGGACCGGGGGGCCACCCGTGCTCGTTCTCGCCAGGCGTCGCCGTCACAGACGGCCGCGCACCGCCGTGCTGCTCACCGCGGCCGCGCTGACCTTCGGCTCGGTCGCGGCCGGCCTGGTGTCGGCCGCCGCGCCCGCGCACGCCGACCCGATCGGCGCCTGCACGCCGACCAAGGGCGCGGTCGTCGCGGTGGACTTCGCGCACTGGGGCGGCCCGGTCGTCCGCGGCTGCGACGCGCACCCGACCACCGGCATGAACCTGCTGCACGACGCCGGGTTCACCACCACCGGCACCGTGCACGACGGCCCCGGCTTCGTCTGCCGGATCGGCGACGCGGACTACGACGGCGGCACCGAGTACCCGACGGCGGCCGACGAGCCGTGCGTGCTCACCCCGCCGGCCGACGCCTACTGGTCGTTCTGGATCGCGCCGGCCGGGCAGCACACCTGGACCTACAGCCCGCTGGGCGCGCTGAGCGACCACCCGGCGGACGGCGAGGTCGAGGCGTGGGTCTTCGGCCCGACCGACACCGGCGGCACCACCGGCGGCCCGTCCTTCACCCCCGACTCCGTACGGGCCCAGGACACCTCGGCCACCACCCCGCCGGCCACGCCCCCGGCCACGCCGCCGACGTCGCCGGCCGGCCCCCCGGCCGCGGCCGACGCGGACCTGGCCGGTGCGGCGAAGTGGCTGACCGGGCGGCTCACCGACGGCGACCACGTGTACGACAGCGACAGGGACACCACCGACCTCGGCGCCACCGACTCCACCGCCGTGGCACTGGCCGCGGCCGGCGGGTCCGAGGCCACCGTCCGCAGGATCGACGCGTACCTGACCGCGCACCTCGCCGACTACCTCTTCCCCGACCCGACGGTCCCGGTGCCGAGCGTGGCCGCCACCGCGAACCTGGCGCTGCTCACCGAGATCCTCGGCGCCGACCCCGCCAAGGTCGGCGGCCGCGACCTGCTGGCCGACCTCACCGACCACGTCTGCACGGCCGCGGGCAGCCAGGGCAACTGCACCGCCGCCGGCGACTTCCACAACGTCGGCTCGCCGGACACCCAGGCGCTGGCGCTGCTCGCCCTGGAGCGCGGCGGCGTCACCCCGCCGCCCGCCGCGGTCTCCCGGCTCACCGGCATGCAGTGCGCCGACGGCGGCTTCTCCGCCTCGATGCTCGGCGCGAGCGAGCGCTGCTCCTCCGACCCGGCGATCACCGCCGACGCGGTCATCGCGCTCAAGCAACTCCCGGGTACCGCGGATGTGTTGAGCAAGGCCGGCGACTACCTGACCGGGCGGCAGGCCGCGGACGGCGGCTTCGTGCCGTACGGCGCCGCGTCCGCGGACACCGCCACCACCGCGGCCGCCGCGCAGGCGCTGCGCCTGCTCGGCGACACCGACCAGGCGGTGAGGGCCCGCGACTGGGCGGTCGCCCGCCAGTCCGACGGCGGCGGATTCACCGCGGACACCTCCGGCGGCGCCCCCGACGTCCACGCCACCACCCCGGCGCTGCTCGCCGCCACCGGCACCGACCTCGCCACGCTGACGTTCGGCGCGCGGCACACCACGCCGCCCACCTCCCCGTCGGCGACCGCGCCCACCACCCCGTCGGACACCTCCTCGCCCTCGCAGTCCCCGACCGCGGTCGGCCCGGACCTGGCCAAGGGGGTCGCCTACCTGGTGAACGGCGACAACCTGGTCGACGGCCACTCCTACGAGTCCTCGCCCGGCTTCGCCGACTTCGGCATGACCATCGACGGCCTGTTCGCCCTGGCCGCGACCGGCGGCGCCGACGACACCCTGGCGTCGATCTCGGACTTCCTCCAGCACGGCAAGGACGCCGGCGGTCGCGGTATCGACGCCTGGACGCTGATCGGCACCTCCTACGCCCAGGGCGGCTCGCTCGCCAAAGAGGCGGTGGCGGCCGAGGTGCTCGGCGCCGACCCCCGCGCCTTCGGCGGCCACGACCTGATCGCCGCGCTCGACGCCACCGTCTGCGCGAAGGCCGACGCCTCAGGCGGCTGCGCGGCCAAGGACGACTACGCCTACGCGACCTCGGTGTTCTCCCAGTCCCTCGGCGTCGTCGCGCAGATCCGGGCCGGCGAGGCCGACCGGGCGGCCGGGCCGATCACCTACCTGGAGAGCCTCCAGGACGCCGACGGCGCCTGGCCGAGCCTGATCCCGTCCGGCGGCGACCAGGACGCGGACAGCACCGCGATGGCGATGATGGCGCTGGACCTGGTGCCCGGCGACGCGGCGGCGCGGGCCGTCGCGAAGGGCGGCGCGTGGCTGGCGGGCAAGCAGCTGGCGAACGGCGGGTTCCACGGCGCGGCCGGCGACTCCGTCAACTCCGCGGCCCTCGCGATCCAGGGGCTCAGCCTGGACGGCGCAGGCGGCGGCACGTACACCGGGCAGATCGCCAAGGCCCGCGCGTTCCTGGCCGCCGAGCAGAACCCGGACGGCGGCTTCCGGGTCGCCTCCGACGCCGCCCAGACCACGTCCGACCTGCGCGCGTCCACGCAGGCGCTCGGCGGGGCGGTCGGCACCTCCTTCGGCACGCTGCTGCGGGACCTGCGCGACCAGAAGGCGGCCGCGGCCGGTGCCGGCTACCTCGTCAAGCAACTCGACGGCGGCGACCACCTGGCCAACGACTACGGCCCGGACTACGGCCTCACCGCCGACCTCTCGCTCGCGCTCGCCTCGACCGGCGGACAGGACGAGGCGCTGACCAAGACGACGGGTTACCTCGCCGGGCATGTCGCGCAGTACGCCGACCCGGACGGCACGTCCGACTACCCGGGCCCGTACAGCGGTTCGGCGGCCAAGCTGGCGCTGGTCGCCGAGGTGATGGGGCAGGACCCGCACCACTTCGGCGGGTTCGACCTGCTCACCACGCTGACCGGCCACGTCTGCACCGCGGCCACCGACGACGGCGCGTGCACCGCGCCGGGTGACTTCTCCCAGGCGTACTCCACGGTCTCGCAGGCCCTCGGCGTGCTCGCGCTGGCCCGCGGCGGCGTCACCGTACCGCCCGCCGCGGCCGACCGGCTGCTCCAACTCCAGTGCAAGGACGGCGGGTTCTCCTCCACGCTGATCGCGGCCGGCGCCAGCTGCACGTCCGACACGGACACCACCGGGTACGCCGTGCAGGCGCTCACGCTGGTGCCGGGGCACGCCGACGCGGTCGCCGCCGCGCGGGCGTACCTCGTCAAGGCGCAGCAGAGCAGCGGCGGTTACCAGGGCGCGGCCGGCGTCAGCACCAACTCCACCGCGCTGGCGGTGCAGGGCCTGCTCGCCACCGACCGGCTCCGCCCCGAACCCGCCCGCAGCGGGCAGGAGTTCCTGGTGTCGGCGCAGAACACCGACGGCGGCGTCCGGATCACCGCCGACGCGGGCGACTCCGACGTCCGCTCCAGCACGCAGGCCGTGCCGGCCCTCGCCGGCACCCCGCTGACCACGCTCACCCACGCGCTCGGCCCGATCACGGCGGTCGGCGGCGGTGACGACGGCGGTGCGTCCGGCGGCTCGTCGGGCGGCTCGTCGGGCGGTTCCGACTCCGGCTCGGGCTCCGGCGGCTCCTCCGGCGGCACGCTCGCGGCGACCGGTACGGCGGTGCTCTCGCTGGCCGCCGCTGCCGCGATCCTGCTGGCCGCCGGCGCCGCGATGACGGCCCTGCGCCGCAGGTCGGCCGACGAGGGGAGGCACCAGTGAGGAAGTTCTCCAGCCGAACGCGCCGGGCGGCGGCGCCCGGCTCGGGCCCCGGCGTACGGGAGCGGTTCGTCCGCGTGGGGGCCGCGCTCGCGGTGCTGTGCGCGGCCGCGCTGACCGGGCTCGGCCCCGGGGCTGGCAGCGCGGCGGCGAGCCCGCTGCCGATGAGCACGTGCACGACGACCTCCGGCGTGGTGCTCGCGGTGGACTTCAGCCACTGGGGCGGCCCGCTGCTGCGCTCGTGCGGCACCACGCCCACCACCGGCTACGCCCTGCTCAACCAGGGCGGTTGGCAGACCACGGGCACCCAGCACGACGGCCCGGCCTTCATCTGCCGGATCGGCTACGCCGGTTACCAGGGCGGCAAGCAGTACCCCACCAGCAAGGACGATGCGTGCGTGCTGACGCCGCCGGCCACCGCGTACTGGTCGTACTGGCACGCCGACCCGGGCCAGAACAGCTGGTCCTACAGCCAGTTGGGCTCGATGAGCTACCACCCCAAGCCCGGCAGCGTCGATCTGTGGATCTTCGGCGCGACGAACACCGCGGGCACCCAGGGGCGGCCGACGTTCTCCCCGGACAGCGTGCGGGCGCACAACACCGCGCCCGGGGGCGGGAGTTCGACCGGCGGCGGGGGTTCGACCTCCGGCGGCGGGAGTTCGACCTCCGGTGGCGGCGCGGGGAAGCCGCCCGCGACGCACTCGCCGCCCGCGTCCGGAGGGCAGCCGGCGGCGGGAGGCACGAAGGGCGGGACCGGCGGCAAGGCCAGTCCCTCGCCCCATCCGTCGGGCACCGGCCCGACCCCCACGGCGAGCCCGAGCTGCCCGGCCACCGATACGCCCACGCCCACGCCCACGCTCACGCGCACCGCGACGCCGACGCGCACGGCCACGCCGAGCCCGACCCGTACGCCGGCCCCCGCGGCCACCCCGAGTTGCCCGCCTTCCGCCACTCCCAGCGCGGACGCGGGAGCGGGCACCCGGTCGTCCTCCGCTCCGCCGGTGGTGGATGCCTCGCCGACGGCCGCCGTCCACCACTCCTCGGGCTCGTTCGTTCCCATCGCGGTGACGTCCGTGCTGGTGGCCGGGATCGGTGGCGCGACCGTCGTCCAGGTGCGGCGCCGCCGTCGGACGGAGTAGTCGTGACCCGCAGCGTGGTGCGTCCCGGCGCCGAGGGGCCGCCGACCGAACCGGCGAAGCCGGCTCAACCGGCTCAACCGGCTCAACCGGCCGGTTCCGGGCGGCGGTTGCCGCGCACCCTGCACCCGATCGCCTGGTGGATCTGGGGCATCGGCCTGGCCACCGCGGTCAGCCGCACCACCAACCCGCTGCTGCTCGGCCTGGTGCTGGTCGTGCTCGGCTACGTCGTCACCGAGCGCCGTACCGACGCGCCCTGGGCGAAGGGCTTCAAGTACTACCTGTGGCTCGCCCTGACGGTGATCGTGATCCGGGTGGCGTTCCGCTGCGTCTTCGCCTCCGGTATCACCCCCGCCGACCACATCATGTTCTCGCTGCCGCACATCCCGACTCCCCACTGGTACGCGGGAATCCAGCTCGGCGGCCCGGTCTCGCTGGAGGCCACCCTGTCCGCGGCCGTCGACGGGCTGCGGCTGGCCTGCCTGCTGTGCTGCATCGGCGCCGCCAACACCCTCGCCAACCCCAAGCGCGCGCTGCGCGTGCTGCCCGGCGCGCTGTACGAACTCGGCGTCGCCGTCACGGTGTCGATGAGCGTCGCGCCCCAACTCGTCGAGAGCGTGCAGCGGGTGGCCCGCGCCCGCCGGCTGCGCGCGGACCGGGCCAGGGGGCTGCGCGCGCTGCGCAGCATCGTCATCCCGGTGCTGGAGGACGCGCTGGAGCGGTCGCTGTACCTGGCCGCCGCGATGGACTCGCGCGGCTACGGCCGGGCCGGCAACGCCACCCGCGCCTCCCGCCGGGCGACCGGCGCGCTGATGCTGGTGGGCATGCTCGGCCTGTGCACCGGCGTCTACGGGCTGCTCGACGGCACCACTCCGCGCGCGCTCGGCCTGCCCGCGCTGCTGGCCGGCTCGCTGCTGTGCTGCGCCGGGCTCGCGCTCGGCGGTCGCCGGGTGCGCCGCACCAGCTACCGGCCCGACCCGTGGCGCGCCGCGGAGTGGGTGGTGGCCGGCTTCGGCTGCGCCACCGCCGTCGTGCTGTTCCTCACCGTCGGGTACAGCGCGAGCGACCTCAACCCGTCGCTGTATCCGCTGCGTTGGCCGTCGCTGCCGCTGCTGCCCGCCGCCGCGGTGCTGCTCGCGGGGGTCGCCGCTTTCGCCGCGCCGCCGCCCGCGCGCACTCCCGGCCGGGCGACGGCCACCTCCCAGCAGGCGGGCCGGAAGACCGGGAAGTCCGGCAGGACCGGGACATCCGGCAGGACCGGCAAGGCCGGGACATCCGCGGCGCCTGGGAACTCCGCGCCCGCGCCCACCTCCGCCCAGGACACCGACGACAACCACCGCGAGGCCCTGCTGTGATCCGTTTCGACCAGGTCAGCGTCCGCTACGACGGAACCGCCGCGCCCGTGCTGCGGGCGGTGGACCTGCGGATCGAGGAGGGCGAACTGTGCCTGGTGGTGGGCCGCACCGGCGCCGGCAAGTCCACGCTGCTCGGCACGATCAACGGCCTCGTGCCGCACTTCACCGGCGGCACCCTGGCCGGGCGGGTCACCGTCGACGGCCGCGACACCGCGCACCACCCGCCACGTGAACTCGCCGACGTCGTCGGCGTGGTCGGCCAGGACCCCTCGGCCGGCTTCGTCACCGACACCGTGGAGGAGGAACTCGCCTACGCCATGGAGCAGTTGGCGATTCCCGCGGACGTGATGCGCAAGCGGGTGGAGGAGACCCTCGACCTGCTCGGCCTGGCCGACCTGCGGCACCGCGCGCTCAGCGAACTCTCCGGCGGCCAGCAGCAGCGGGTCGCGATCGGCTCCGTGCTCACCGCCCACCCCCGCGTCCTCGTCCTGGACGAGCCCACCTCCGCGCTCGACCCGACCGCCGCCGAGGACGTGCTCGCCGCCGTCACCCGCCTCGTGCACGACCTCGGGGTGACCGTGGTGCTGGCCGAGCACCGGCTGGAACGCGTCGTGCAGTACGCCGACCGCGTCATCCACCTCACCGGCGACGGCACCGTCACCGACGGCCCGCCCGGCACCGTATTCCGCACGTCCACGGTGGCGCCCCCGGTGGTGGACCTGGGCCGCCTCGCACGGTGGGACCCGCTCCCGCTGTCCGTACGTGACGCCCGCCGCGCCGCCGCGCCGCTGCGCGAACGGCTCACACCGCTTCCGGTGCCGCCGCCGCGCCCAACGGCGCCCGAGGCGGGGGCCGTTGACCGCGCCGCCGCGGAGCCGGCCGCCGCCGAGCCCGTCGCCGCGGAGCCGGCCGTACCGGTGCTCAGCGCCAAGGGCGTCGTGGTCCGCTACGGCGAGGTGATCGCCGTCCGCGAGGTGGACCTCGACCTGCGGGCCGGGCAGGTCACCGCGCTGATGGGCCGCAACGGCTCCGGCAAGTCCTCGCTGATGTGGGCGCTGCACGGTGCGGGCCCGCGCCAGGCCGGCACCGTACGGGTCGGGGGCGGGCAGGAGGCAGCCCCGGTCGGCGCCGAACAGCCCCCGCAGCGCGGTTGGTTCGGCCGGCGCCGGGCGCGTACGGCCGAACGGCGCGGCCCGATCGGCCTCGTCCCGCAGACCCCCACCGACCTGCTCTACCTGGAGACCGTCGGCGCCGAACTCGCCCAGGCCGACCGGGAGTCCGACACCGCGGGCGCGCCCGCGGCCCGGGCGATCCTCGACCGGCTCGCGCCCGGCATCGCCGACGACACCCACCCCCGCGACCTGTCCGAGGGCCAGAAACTCTCCCTGGTGCTGGCCATCCAGCTCACCACCGCGCCCACGGTCGTCCTGCTCGACGAGCCGACCCGCGGGCTCGACTACCAGGCGAAGCGGGCCCTCATCCAGATCGTCGACACGCTCTCCGCCGAGGGCCGCAGCGTCGTGATCGCCACCCACGACGTCGAATTCGTCGCCTCCAGCGCCGACCGGGTGATCGTCATGGCCGAGGGCGAGATCGTCGCCGACGGCCCGACGGCGGAGATCATCGTCGCCTCGCCCGCGTTCGCCCCGCAGACCGCCAAGATCCTCGCGCCGCTGCCGTACCTCACCGTCCCCCAGGTCGCCACCGCGCTCGATGGCCTCGGCGGCCTGGACGACCTCGGCACGGCGGAGGCTTCCCGATGAGCGCGCCCGCCGCCCGGCCCGCGGACGACCACGCGGCCGCGGGGAACCGTACGACCGGGGAGCGCCGTACCAGCGCGGTGCGGCTGCACGCCATGGCCACCGTGACCGTGGTGCTCGCCGCGTTCATCGGGGCGGTCGCCTTCTTCTGGCCGTTCGTCGTCGCGCCCGGCCGGTTCGGCGCCTCCTACGCGCCGCCGCTGATCTTCGGGGTGCTGCTCGTCCTGGTGCTCGCCGTCGTCTTCGCGGAGATCGCCGACGGCGGCATCGACGCGAAGGCGCTGGCCATGCTCGGGGTGCTCTCCGCGGTCAACGCGGCCCTGCGCCCGCTCGGCGCCGGAACCGCGGGCGTGGAGACGGTCTTCTTCGTCCTGGTGCTGGCCGGCCGCGTCTTCGGCCCCGGCTTCGGCTTCACCCTCGGCTGCACCTCGCTGTTCGCCTCCGCCCTCCTCACCGGCGGCGTCGGCCCCTGGATGCCGTACCAGATGTTCGGCTGCGCCTTCGTCGGCATGCTCGCCGGCCTCCTCCCGCGCGCCCGCGGCAAACGGGAAGTGCTGATGCTGGCGGTCTACGGCTCCGCGTCCGGCTACCTCTTCGGCTTCCTGCTCAACCTCTCCTTCTGGCCCTTCTCGCTCGACCCCGGCAGCTCCCTCGCCTACCTGCCCGGCCTGCCCTTCACCGAGCAGTGGCACCGCTACCTCGCCTTCGACGCGGCGACCTCCCTCGGATGGGACACCGGCCGCGCCGTCACCAACTTCGTCTGCGTCCTCGTCGCCGGCCCGGCCGTCCTCACCACGTTCCGCCGCGCGGCCCGCCGCGCCAACTTCACCCCCGCGATCCACTTCACGGACCCGCTCCCGCCGCCGGCCCCGACCCCGCCGCAGTGACGCGTCGGCAACGCGCAGACGGCGTCCGCGGGTCCGGGTATCCCCGTATCCGCCCATAGGTTCCTCCGTCCCACCGCCCGTCCGGCCTAAAGTGACCGGGTGGACAGCCGGAAGGATCAGAGCGCGTCGCAGGGCGGCATGGCCGAGAGGGCCCGGCCCGTCCCGACCAACGTCGTGGGCCTGGCCGCGGAGTTCACCGACCCGCTCTGGCGAGTACCCGTGCGCCTGACCCCCGTGGAAGTCGACCTGCTGCGTACCGAGCCGCTCCGGCGCCTGCACTTCGTCGCGCACGCGGGGGCCTCGACGATCAGCACCTTGCAGTCGTACTCCCGGCTGGAGCACACCCTCGGTGTCCTCGCGCTGGTCGCGCACTTCCGTCCGCGGGACGAACTCCTGCGGGTCGCGGCGCTGTTGCACGACATCGGCCACCTGCCGTTGAGCCACACCTTCGAAGGCGTCCGGGGCCTCGACCACCACGCCATCGGCTTGCGGTTGCTGCGGACCGACCCGATCCGTGGCGTGCTGGAGCAGTACGCGATCCGTACCGAGGACGTCGCCGTCGCGCTCGGCGGGCAGCCCGCCTCGCCCCTCACCAACCGCTCCGGGCTGCTGAACCTCGACCATCTCGACTCCTACGTGCGCAGCGGACGCGCGGCCGGACGTCTCGATGCCGATCCCGCCGTGCTGCTGGGCCGGCTCGTCCTCAAGGACGCCGTGGTGTCGGCGGACCGCGAGAGCGCCGCGTCACTGGTCGGCCTGGTCTGCGCGGAGGCCCGGCTGCATACCTCGTGGGACAACGTGGGTCCGGTCGCGGTGGTCCGGCGGCTGGCCGGCCGGCTGCTCGACCACACCACCCTCACCCCCGACCGGCTGGCCCGGATGACCGATCCGCAGCTGTGGTCCGCGTTCGACGCCTGCGCCGCCACGCGCGCGGAGAGCGCCATGATCCGGTACGAGCCGCACCGGTTGCGGGTGACGGTCGGGCATGCCCCCGGGGATGGCTGTGGCGAGGACTTCTCGCTGCGCAAGATCTACCGTTCCGCGCCGCTGGTGGAGGGGCAGCCGATCGAGGTGTCCGCGCCCGAGCTGGCCGCCGAGTTGGACGCGCTGGGTTCGCTGGCCACCGACTTCCATGTCCGGTGGAGCTGAGTGCCCGCTCGCGGTGCCGTCCCCACGTCCGCAGGTCCCCACGTCTCCGCGTCCCCACGTCTCCGCGACTCCACGTCTGCACGACTCCACGTCTGCCACGACTCCACGTGCATCGGCCAAGTGCGGGCGCGAGGCGGCCGGTTAGGGTCGATGGCATGACGACGTCCCTTGCCGGCAGCGCCTTCGACTCACTCCGTCTCGACGCCGTGCGCGACCAGGACGCGCTGCGTCGGATCTACCAGCCGCCCAGCGACGCGGCCGTGCGCAAGCAGATGAGCGAACTCACCGAGCAGACACGCCGGTTGATCGGCTGCTCCTCGCTGGTCCTGGTCGCCAGCGCGGACGCCGACGGCAACTGTGACGTCTCCCCGCGCGGCGGCCCCGCCGGGTTCGTCGCCGTCCTGGACGCACGGACGGTGGCGATACCCGACGCGACCGGCAACAAGCGGCTGGACACCCTGCAGAACGTCATCGCCACCGGCCGGGCCGGGCTGCTGTTCATCATCCCGGGGCGCACCACGACGCTCAGGGTGAACGGCCGGGCCTGCGTCTCCACCCGCCCGGAACTGCTCTCCCAACTGACCGCCGTCGGCAAGCCGCCGGCCAGCGCGCTGGTGCTGGGGATCGAGGAGGTCTACCCGCACTGCCCCAAGTCGCTCATGCGCAGCGCGGCCTGGAAGCCGGAGGAGTGGCTGCCGGCCGACGCCCAGCCGGCCTCGGCCGAGGTGACGCTGGCCCAACTGCGCAGGCCGGAACTGACGATCGCCGACATCGAGCAGGCGGAGGCGGACTCGCTGAAGTACCGCTACGAGTAACGCCCGGACCCGCGCGAGCCGCCCACCTCACGGGTCGCTCTGATTCCGGTGGCCCTGACTCCGGATGCCGTGATTCCCGGGGACCCGGGCCCGCGGCTCACGGACCGGGTACGGGCGGCGCCGCTGCCACGCCCTGGTCGTAGTCCGTGCGGGCGCTCTGGACCTCCTCGATATGGCACTCGGCCCATGCCTTGATCGCGGTCATCACCGGGAGCAGGCTGCGGCCGAGCGGGGTGAGCCCGTAGTCCACCCGGACCGGCACCGACGGCGTCACCGTGCGGGTGAGCAGGCCGTCGCGTTCCAGCGTCCGCAGCGTCTGGGTGAGCATCTTCTGGCTGACCCCGGCGATGATCCGGTTCAGGTCGCTGTACCGCCGCGGCCCGTCGGCCAGCGCGTTCAGCACCAGGCTCACCCACTTGTCGCTGATCCGGTCCAGCAGTTGGCGGGCCGGGCAGGTGGCGAGGTAGGCGTCGTAGGCGGCGCGCTCGTCGGCGCGGCGCTGGGCGGCGGTGCGGGTGGCCATGGCACTCCCGGGTCGGGTAGGCACTCCGAAGTGCGTACTTCCCGATGGAGAGTAACACTCCGTATGTTCGTGGTCATGAGAGCTGTGATCGTTCGTTCCTTCGGCGGCCCGGAAGTCCTTGAGGTGGCGGAGGTGGCCGTGCCGGAACCGGGTGCCGGCCAGGTCCGGATACGGGTCGCCGCCGCGGCAGTCAACCCGGTGGACCTCCAGACCCGTTCCGGCGCGCTCGCGGCGGGCGGCCTGCTCCCGGAGCGGGCGGTCGTCGGCCTCGGCTGGGATGTCGCCGGCACCGTCGACGCGCTCGGGCCCGAGGTTGTCGGCTTCCGACCCGGCGACGCGGTGATCGGGTTGTCCGACCGGCTGGCGCTGCCGCTCAAGACGCAGGCCGAGTACGTGGTGCTGGACGCGGACGCGGTCGCCGCGGTGCCGGCGGGCACCGACCTGGTGGCTGCCGCGACCCTGCCGCTGGGCGGGCTCACCGCTGCTCAGGCGCTCGACATCGCTCGCGTCGAGCCCGGCGACACGCTGCTGGTCACCGGAGCGGCCGGGTCGGTGGGCGGCTACACGGTGCGGCTCGCCGCGCTGGCCGGCGTGCGGGTGGTCGCGGTCGCGGGCGGCGGCGACGAGGAGTTGGTGCGCGGTCTCGGCGCGGAGTTCTTCGTGCCGCGTACCGCCGATCTGCCCGCCGCGGTACGCGACTTGGTACCGGGCGGCGTGCACGCCGCGGTCGACGCGGCGTCCGTGGGCATGCCGGTGCTGGACGCGGTGCGCGGCGGGGGCTCGCTGGTCGGTGTGCTGGGCAACGCGCCGACGCCGCTGCGCGGCATCCGGGTGGGCAACGTCTGGATTCGCGCGGACGGCTCCCGCCTCGCCGAGTTGGCCGCCGCAGGGCTGCGTCCCCGGGTCGCCGACGTCCTGCCACTGGACGAAGTCGGCGAGGCGCACCGCAGGTTGGCGGCGGGCGGCCTGCGCGGTCGCCTGGTGCTGGTGCCGTGAACGGATGTCGTGGGCCGATGCGGTGAGCTGATGTCGTGGGCTGACGCGGTGGGCTGACGTGGTGGGCCGACGTGGTGAGCCGCTGCCGTGCGTCGACGTGGTGGGCCGACGTGGTGAGCCGCTGCTGTGCGTCGACGTGGTGGGCCGACGTGGTGAGCCGCTGCCGTGCGTCGACGTGGTGGGCCGACGTGGTGAGCCGCTGCCGTGCGTCGACGTGGTGGACTGACGTGGTGAGCCGGGACGTCCGCGGAAGCCGCCCCGTACCGGGGAGCCGCCCCGTACCCTCGGGCCCCAGTTCGTCGGGAGCCTTTCCCGGACATGTTCGCCGATGTTCGCCGCTCGCGTAGGGGCTGCTTCTCCCGCACCGGCCCGTGGATGATGCGACGATGACTCAATTTAACGCGGTCGAGGAAGCGTTGGCCGAGGTCGTGTCGCAGGGGCGTTGCCTCGGTGCCGCACTGCGCGTGCTGCATGACGGCGAGGAGGTCCTGGACCTCGCTGTCGGTGACGCCACTTCGACTCAGGCGATGGCGGCGGACACTGTCGTGCCGTGGTTCTCGGCATCGAAGCTGGCGGCGACCGTGGCCGTTGCCCGCGCATGGGAACTGGGCCTGCTGCACCCGAACGATCGCGTCGTACAGCACCTTCCGGAGTTCGCCGGACCTGGCAAGGATGACATCCGCATCGAGCATCTCCTGACCCACACTGCGCCGTTGCGGGCCGTCGACCGTGAGACCGGCCGACGGTTCGCCGACGGCAGGCATGCCCTGCTGGAGTTGGTACTGCGCGGTGACGCCGACCCCGATTGGACGCCTGGCACCCGAGCGGCCTACCTCGGCCACGCCGGGTATCTGCTCCTCGACGAGATCGTGCGACGAGGCAGCGGGCGACCGTTCGCGGACTTCCTGCACCAACAGGTCGCTGCGCCCCTGCGGTTGACCTCTCGACTGGGGGCTCCTCCCGGCGCCGACGTCGTCGACGTGCCGTGGTTCGGCCCGGCCGAACTGGCCTCCCGCGTCGCGCGTTTCGACGTCAGCATGGGGTATCCCAGCGCCTGCATGGCGGGCCCGTTCGGTGATGCCGCCGAGATCTGCGAGATGGTACGGCAGGTTGGTACACGGCACGGCCGACGTGTCCTCTCGCCCGAGACCTGTGCCGCCTTGGTCACCGATCAGCGACCGCCAACGCTGATCGACGAGTCCGCCGGGCGCGCCCGGCGCTGGGGACTGGGCATGGTCCTCGCCGCTGAGAACTTCGGACCTGCCTCGCCTGCGTCCTTTGGCGCGTTGGGAGGAACGGCGTGCCTGGTCTTCGCAGATCCCGAAGCCGGCCTCACCGTCTCCCTGTATTTCAACGGGAACACCGGCGCCGCCGACAGACTCAGCCGTGACCGGCGTGTCATCGACGCGCTCTACCGCGACCTCCGACAACCCGGACGCCGTAGGCCATGAGCGCCGATGCGCAGACGGCGTCCAACGGACGGCCACCCCCCTGCGCGGCGCCCTCGAACCGCTCGGCTTCCCCGACGGCCGCACCTTCGCCTGCGCCCACGGCACGTACAGCGGCCACCTCGTCGACGACCCCGACGACCCCGACAACCTCCAGCCGGCAGCGGGTCGGTACGACTCCACGCGGCCACCTGCCGGATCAGCCCGTAGGCCAACGCCACGAGCCCGCTGATCGACAGCAGCACGCCGGCGGGGTCCAGTGGCCGCCGGGTGGGGCCGCGTCAATGCCGGCGGCACGCACGTGCTCGCCGATGGTCCACTCCGGCGTCGACCTGCCCGCCGGTACGGCGCCCCCGTCGCGGCCCCACCGTCACGGCCCCCTCCGGGACGTCGGCGTCGTGATCCACGGCCTCCGGGTGATATTCCTGTACGGGGAGTGCCGGAGCGTAGCGCTCCGCGCGAAAGAGCGATGAGGAGCCAGCTGTATGAAGTTCGGGATCTCCACGTTCATCACCGACCGCAGCATCCGCCCCGCGCCCCTGGGGCGGGCCCTGGAGGAACGGGGGTTCGACTCGCTGTTCATCGCCGAGCACAGCCACATCCCGGCGGACCGCCGCTCGGCCTACCCCGGCGGCGGCGAACTGCCCGAGATCTACTACCGCACTCTGGACCCGTTCGTGGCGCTGGCCGCGGTCGCGACCGTCACCGAGCGGCTGCTGGTGGGCACGGGCATCGCGCTCGTCGCCCAGCGCGACCCGATCCACACGGCGAAGGAGGTGGCCTCGCTCGACCTGATCTCCGGGGGCCGGGTCGTCTTCGGCATCGGGGTCGGCTGGAACCGCGAGGAGATGGCGAACCACGGCACCGACCCCGCCGTCCGGGGCCGGCTCGCCAACGAGCGGCTGCGCGCGATGATCGAGCTGTGGACGAAGGAACAAGCCGAGTTCCACGGCGAGTTCGTCGACTTCGACCCCGTCTACGCGTGGCCGAAGCCGGTCCAGCAGCCGCACCCGCCGATCTACGTCGGCGGCGGCCAGGGCGCCTTCCCCCGGGTCGTCGAACTCGGTGACGCCTGGCTCGCCAACAGCCTGCCGCCGAAGGTGCTGAAGGAGCGGATCGAGGAACTGCGCGCCCTGGCCGGCCGCGACGTCCCGGTCACGGTCTACGCGGCGCCCGTTGAGCCCGAGACGATCGAGGCGTACGCGGAACTCGGCGTCGAGCGGGTGCAGTTCTACCTGCCGTCCGACCCCGAACCGGCCGCCCTCGCGCATCTCGACCGCTGCGCCGAGTTGGCGGGCCGCTTCAGCTGATGCCCGCGCTGAGCGGAACCGAGGCTCGCGAACGGTTCGCGGCGTCCCCGATCGCCCGGCTGGCGACCGTGGACGCCGCCGGCCGCCCGCACCTGGTCCCGGCGGTCTTCGCGGTGGCCGGGGACCGGCTGGCCATGGCGGTGGACCACAAGCCCAAGCGTTCGCCCCGGCTCAAACGACTCGCCAACATCCGTGCCAATGCGGCGGTTTCGCTGCTCGTCGACGGCTACCACGAGGACTGGGACCGGCTGTGGTGGGCCCGCGCGGACGGGCGGGCGCGGGTGCTGCCCCCCGCCGCGCGGTCCGCCGAAGCGGCGCGCCTGACCGCCCTGCTCGTGGCCAGGTACCCGCGCCACTACGCGGATCGGCCGCCGTCCGGCGAGGTCGTGGAGGTCGTCGTCACCACGTGGACCGGCTGGCGCGCGACCTGATCCGCCGCGCCCGCGCGGCCTGATCGTACGGTCCGGCGCGACCGGATCGTACGAGTCCGCGGCGCCCGATCGTACGGGGCCGGCGCGACCCGAACGTCCGGTCCCGCGGCGCCCGATCGTCCGGTCCCGCGCGGATCGATCCCGCGTGCCCCGGCACCCGGTCGTACGGTCGGCGCGGCCCGACCCCACGCCTGCACGCCCCCGTCCGTACGGTCCCGCGCGCCCCGATCCCCACGCGCCCGCGGCACCCCGCACCACCGGTTCTCCCCATACGGCCGCCGACGGTCCGCCCGCGCTTCCTCTGTACGCGCCGAACCGCCTGATGTAACGTCGCCGACGTACATGAGGCTTGAATCGATTCAAGCAATCGTTTCGCCTCGCCGCCCGCCCCGGAGGTGCCGCAGTGTCGCCGTCAACGCAGAAGCCGGAAACGGCTTCGGCCGCGGTCCCGACCGGGGCCCGGGGTCGTACCCGGGGGAGCCGGGCCGGGGCCGGCCGGGGCCGGGGGAGAAGCCGCGGCGCCGTGGCCGCGCTGCTCTGCGCCGTACTGGCGCTGTTCCTGCCGGCCGCGGGCGCCCACGCGGCGTCGCCACGGATGAAGGTGACGGACCTTCAAGCGGACTACACGGCACACCCGTTGGGCATCGACGACGCCCACCCCAGCCTGAGCTGGCAGTTGGGCTCGCCGGTCAACGGCGCGCGGCAGACGGCGTACCGGATTCTCGTGGCGAGCACGCAGGACCGGCTCACGCCGGGGCGCGCCGACGTGTGGGACAGCGGGAAGGTCGGCTCGGCCGCGTCCGTGGGCGTGCCGTACGGCGGTCCCGCGCTGCGCTCCTCGCAGCGCTACTTCTGGACGGTCCAGGTGTGGGACGGCCAGGGCGCCGGGTCCGGCTGGGCGCCGTCCACCTGGTGGGAGACGGGGCTGCTGCACGCGGCCGACTGGCAGGGCGCGCAGTGGATCAGCCCGGACACCGCCGGGCAGGGCAACTGGTCGGACTTCGACCTGGACGTGGACTTCACCATCCGCAAGGGCGCGGCGAGCGTGCTCTTCCGCGCGCAGGACGCGAGCAACCTGCTGATGTGGCAGATCAACTCCGAGGTCGACCCGGGCAAGGTCATGCTGCGCCCGCACGCCGAAGTGGGCGGCTCCTTCAGCCACATCGTGCCCGACGTCGACGTCAGCCAGGTGATCACGCAGCAGAACGTGGGCGACAAGCACCACTTGAGGATCGAGGCGGACGGCCCGACGATCAGCACCTGGATCGACGGCACCCTGGTGAACACCCTCACCGACCACACCTTCACCCAGGGCACGATCGGCTTCCGCGTCGGCGATTCGACCGAGGACTCGCTCTACGGCGCGCTCGCCGTCCACGGCCTCGACGGCAACTCCCTCTTCTCCGACGACTTCGCCGCCGACCCCGACCCGTCCTTCCCGCAAGCACAGGTCAGCAACGGCCAGTTGGAGCCCACCTCCGGCATCGAACTGCTGGACACCAGCCCCGCCGCCCCCATGCTGCGCCACGACTTCACGCTCGGCGGCAAGAAGATCGCCAGTGCCCGCGCCTACGTGGACGGCCTGGGCCTGTACGAACTCCACGTCAACGGCCACAAGATCGGCGACGATGTCCTCAGCCCCGCCGACACCCCGTACGACCAGCGGGACCTGTACCAGACCTATGACGTGACCTCCCAACTGCGCTCCGGCGCCAACGCGGTCGGGATCTGGCTCGGCAACGGCTACGGGCCGCGGTTCAGCCCGTACGGCTTCCGGTGGCTGGGCCCGAAGCAGGCGACGATGCTGCTGGAGGTCACCTACACCGACGGCACCCGCCAGGCGGTCACCACCGGCTCCGGCTGGACCTGGTCGAACGGCCCGATCACCGCAGACGACATGTACGGCGGCGAGACCTACGACGCGCGCCAGGCCCAACCGGGCTGGGACAGCCCCGGGTTCGCCACCTCGGACCAGCACCCGGTGACGGCGGTCGCCGCGCCCGGCGGCAGCCTCGTCGCCGACGACGTCCCGCCGGTGCGGGTCACGCGGACGCTGCGCCCGGTGCGCATGACGCAGCCCCAGCCCGGCGTCTACGTCTACGACCTGGGCCAGGACATCGCGGGCTGGGAGCAGTTGCGGGTGAAGGGCCCGGCCGGCGCCACCGTGCGGATGCGCACCGCCGAGGAGGTCGGCGCCGACGGCATGCTCGACACCAGGACCAACCGCAGCGCCGCCGCCACCGACCGCTACACGCTGGCCGGCACCGGCCGCACCGAGACGTACGAACCCCGCTTCACCTACCACGGGTTCAGGTACGTGGAGGTCACCGGCTACCCGGGCACGCCCACCCTCGACTCGATCTCGGGGCGGGTCGTGCACGCGGACGTGGCGTCGACCGCCACCTTCGACTCCTCCGACCCGACGCTCGATCGGATCTGGCAGAACAACCAGCGCACCATCCTCAACAACTCGATGAGCCTGCCCACCGACAACCCGGTCCGCGACGAGCGCACGCCCCCGGGCATGGACGTGCAGGCGTACCACGACGCCTCCACCGGCGAGTTCGCGATGGACCGTTTCTACGCGAGCTACCTGCGCGACATGCCGCCGGGCACCGCGCTGCCCAACGACGCGGGCAACGCGCAGAACCCGGACATGGGCGGCGACCAGATCTCGCTGGCCTGGACGCTCTACCAGCAGTACGGCGACAGGGCCACGCTCGCCGCGATGTACCCGGCGATGAAGGCGTTCGTCGACAAGAACGCGACCGACGTCCCCGGGCACATCTGGCCGGCCGACCACGGCTTCGGCGACTGGTGCCCGCCGGTCTACGGCCCCGGCGTCAACGGCGGCCTCGGCAGCCCGGGTGTCGGCTCCTGCACCAGCGAGGTCTCACTGGTCAACACCGCGCTGTCCTACCTCCAGGCGTCCGACACCGCGCTGGCCGCCCAGGCGCTCGGCGACACCGCCGGCGCCGCGCACTTCACCGGCCTCGCCTCGGACATCAAGGACGCGTTCAACGCGGCCTTCCTCAACTCCGCACACGACGGCTACGCCGACGGCCGGCAGACCACCAGCATCCTGCCGCTCGCCTTCGGCATGGTCCCCGCGGCCGACCTCACCGCCGTCGGCGACCAGCTCGTCCACACCATCACCGTCGCCAACCAGGGCCACCTCGACACCGGCATCTTCGGCACCCGCTACCTGATGGACGCGCTCACCGCCATCGGCCGCACCGACCTCGCGACGAGCGTCCTGGACCAGAAGTCGTACCCCGGCTTCGGGTACGAGATCGCCCAGGGGGCCACCACCGACTGGGAGGAGTGGACCTACGACTCCAGCATGGAGTCCCACGACCACGCGATGTTCAGCGGCATCAACGCCTCCTTCACCTCCGTGCTCGGCGGGATCAGCGCGACGAGCGCGGGCTACGGCACCCTCGCGGTCGCACCCCAGGTGCCCACCGGCCTCACCCACGTCTCCGCCTCGGTGCAGACCGTCCGCGGCCCGGTCACCTCGACCTGGACCCGTACCGCCCGCTCCTACGTACTCGACGTCACGATCCCCGCGAACGCCACCGCCACGGTCACCGTCCCCCTCCTCGGCTCCCCCGCCCCCCACCTCCACTCCACCCCCGGCGCCCACCTGTCGCGCCTCACCCCCACCACGGCCCGGTACGCCGTCACCTCGGGCCACTGGCACTTCACGCTCACGCGGTGACAAGGACGGCGGGTGGGGGCGTCGTGCCCTCACCCGCCGGAGTCGAACTACGCCTGGTTCGTGCCGACGAGGTACGACATGCAGACGCTCGGTGATATCGCCTTCGCCATCGCGGGCGGGGTCGCGGCTTCCGCGGTGGTGGAGAGAAACCCCACGGAGAGCACGCCGGCGAGAATGGCGGAAACGGCCAGAAGACGCGGCGAGAAGACAGGCTTGTTCACGGACGTGGTTCTCCAAAGAGCTTCATCTGAGTTGACGCGTGGATTTCAAGGCAGCGCAATCGAGCGCAAGCCACGGTGATCGCACGCTGCTTGCAGAGGAGGCGGCTTCCGGGCGGGGCAAGCTTGGCCAGGCATGCCCATGGGGGCGCCGGTCCGTCGGCTCCAGCTGTTGCGTGGGGAGCCTAGCGTAAGGATCACCTGGCGCCTAACGCCCTTGGCCCATGAGGCAGTTGGCGCAAGGGGCGCGATAGGATGCGGACCTGCTGACGGCGGCTCCGGCACCCCTCGGCCCGGACAACCACTGGCCAGCGGTTCCGGGGCCCTCGGGCGCCCCGCGGGCCCGCGCGGGCCGGGTGGGGTGGGGGTCCCGCACCCGGGCGTCAAGGCCGCTGCAAGCTCCCTGCAAGGAATCCTCCGAACCCCTCGGGTAATTCCCCGACACGGCCCGATCAGGTGCGCCGAAACCGTCGGCGCGGGTGGGGTCGAGTCGCCCGGATCGCGGGGTCCGGGCAGGCGGAGGGGGAGTTTCTATGCACGCCGAAATCGGCCCGGAAAGGCCGATGGATTGGGAACGCGAGCAGTGGATGACGGTTCGCGGCTGCAAGAAAGTACTGGTGATCGCGACGACGCTGACGTACGCTCAGCGGCTTTCGGACATCATCCCGATGTTCGATTCCGATATGAGGGTGCAGCTTTTCTTCACCGTGGCGCCGCACGCCTTCAGCGAGGGCGTGACGCGGTTCCTGCGCCGGCTCGGCGCCCCGGTGATCCCGTGGGAGCAGGCGGTGCGGGGCGAGTTCGACCTGGCGCTCGCGGCGGGCTGGGAGCACATCGACCAGGTCCGCGCGCCGCTCGTGCTCCTATCGCACGGCGCCGGGCAGATCAAGGTCCAGCGGGTCTGGCGCGGCCGGCCCGGCCAGGAACGCCCGCCGGGCATGCTCAGCCGGGACAACCTCACCCGGGACGGGCGGGTGATCCCCGCCGCGGTGGCCCTGGCCCACCGCGACGACCTGGCGACGCTCGCCCGGAACTGCCCCGAGGGCGTGCCCGTGGCCACGGTGGTGGGCGACCCGGTGTACGACCGGCTCGTGGCGAGCGTGCCGCACCGGGAGGAGTACCGGGCCGCGCTCGGGCTCCGCACCGGGCAGGAACTGGTGCTGGTCTGCAGTACATGGGGCCCGGGCGCGTCCTTCTCGGCGCTGGACGAGTTACTGCCGCGTCTGCTCAGCGAGTTACCGCGCCGCCGCTACCGTGTGGCGGTGCTCACCCACCCCAACATCTGGGCGGGACACGGCTGGCGGCAGGTGCACGCGTGGCTGGCCGACTACCGCCGCAGGGGCGTCGCGCTGGTGCCGCCGGAGGCCGACTGGCGCGCGCTGGTGGCCGCGGCGAACTGGGTCGTGGGCGACCACGGTTCGGTCACCTCCTACGCCACCGTCACACCCGCACCCATCCTGCTGGCCCGCTACCCGCACCGCCGGGTCCACCACGCCTCACCGGCCGCCGCCCTCGCCCGGATCGCCCCGGCGCTGGTGACGGCCCGCCCGCTGGAGACCCAACTGCGGTACGCGGCAGAGGAGTACCGGCGCGCGGAGTACGAGGCCGTGGCCGCCCGGCTCTCCTCCGAACCCGGCCGGTTCAACCAGCGCGTCCGCGCGCTCGTCTACGGGCTGCTGGGCATCGGGCGGCCCGCCTACCCGGTGCCGCCCGAGCCGGTTCCGGCGCCCGCGCCGCTGGACCGGTGGACGGCGGACGCGAGGGGTGAGGCGGCATGACGCCGCGGCGAAGGGGTACGGCGCCGCGCCGCGCCGTCGTGGCCGTGTACCGGCGGCAGGAGGCAGGCGGTGCGAGCCGCCCCGACCGGCTGATCGTCGTGCGGGAGTCCGCGTGCCCGCGGGTCACCGTCCGGCGGTTGCCGGGTGGCGGGCGGCCCGCACCGGGCAAGGTCGTCGACGAGCACGTGAACGCGGAACTGGTGGCGGGCTCGCCGTGGACGGAGCGGGCGGACGTCCTCATGCTCGGCTGCGCGCACCGGCCCGATACGGCGGTGCGGGTGGCCGGCGAGATGCTGGCGCGGTTCCCCGGCTGCCTGGTGGCGGCGGTTCCCACCACCGGCGGCGGCTGCGTCGCGACGGCCCGCGACGGCCAGTGCGTGGCCGTGGCCCCGGCGGCCGGGCAGCGCCCGCCGACGGCCGACGAACTGGCCGTGGCCGTGTCGTGCCTGCACGCCGAACTCGTGCTCGGCGGCTCCTGGGCCGGCGTGAGGGCGATCTGCCTCGCGGCGCCCGCCGGGCCGCGGGCGCCGCAGGGCGGTCAGGTGCGGCTCAGGCCGCACCCGGCCCCGCCGGCGGGCGCGCCACCCGGCGACCGCCTCCCGGCGTGAACGAGGCCGCGCCGATGCGTACTTCCCGCATCGGCCGGCACCCGCAGCAGCACTGACCCGCACGTACGCAAACGACCCGCACCGGCCGGCACCCACGGCACCGATCCGCACCCACGGCGCCGCCCCGACCGGCCGGCGCTCAGCCCGACCCGCACCGGCCCGTATTCAAGGGGCGGTCTCGGTTGGCGGGCGCTCCCACCGGCCCGCACCGGCCCGCACCCACGGCGCCGCCCCAACCGGCGGGCGCTCCCACCGGCCCGCACCGGCCCGTACTCACGGCGCCGCCCCGATCGGCGGGCGCTTAACCCGACCCGCACCGCCCCGTACTCACGGGGCTGCCTCGATCGGCGGGCGCTTAACCCGACCCGCACCGCCCCGTACTCACGGGGCTGCCTCGATCGGCGGGCGCTCAGCCCGACCCGCACCGCCCCGCACCCACGGGCGCCGCTCCGATCGGCGGGCGCTCCCACCGACCCGCACCGAACTCCATTGATCAGTAACCGCACCTACCTGCGCGAACCCGAACCCGCGTCAGGACGAGGCGTCTTCGGGCGGCGGCAGATCCCGAAGGCGCCCTTCCGCGCGCTCGGAATCGACCGGGCTGACAGCGGCGTAGATCCGCAGCGCGTCCTCGTACTGCCGCCGCGCGGCGGCCAGGTCACCGTCCTGCTCGGCGAGCCGCCCCAGCATCTCCAGGGTTCTGGCCTGCCAGTAGGCGGACCCGGTCGCCTCGAACTCGGCCAGGGCGAGCCGCAGTTCCCGGTCGCCGTCCTCGCGGCGGCCGGCTCGGGACAGGGCGAACCCGAAGAGCGCACGGGCCCGGGCCGCGTCGTAGGGGTCGTGTTCCGCCGCCAACTCCCGATGGGCCCGGCCCAGGCGCTCGGCGGCGCCCTCGAAGTCGTCCTGCTCCAGGGCGAGTTCGCCCAGGCGCAGCCGGGACAGCGCGGCGCCGCGGCGGTAGCCCACCGACTCCCGCAGTTCGAGGGCCCGTTCGTACGCCGCCGCGGCGCGGTCCGGTTGCCCCGCGCCCCGGTAGGAGCTGCCGAGCCCGCTCAGGGCCTGCGCCTCGTCGCGGAGGTTGCCCTCGGCGCGGGCGAGGTCGAGGGCCTGGGAGAACCACCGGGCCGCCTCGTCGTAACGGCCGGCGCTGCGCAGCCCGATGCCTCCCGAGGTGAGCATGCGCGCCTGTCCCGCGGTGTCACCGTCCAGACGCGCCGAGTCGAGCCCGGTCTCGTGGGCGGATATCCACGAGTCGTACAGCCGCAGCCGCAGGAACATCGGCCACAGCGCGTCGGCGAGTTGCCACGCGGCGGCGTGCCACTGGTGGCGGGCCGCCAGCCGCACCGCGGGTGTGAGGGCCTCGCGGTGCGTCTCCAGCCAGGCGAGGGCCGCGCTCTCGTCGGCGAACGCCCTACCCGCCCGGGGCGGGAAGCGGTAGTCGCGCGGGAGGGTGCGGTGGCTGGGGGAGAGCAGCTCCTCGGCGGACGTGGCCATGGCCAGGCACCAGTCGACGTAGCGGCGCAGCGTGTCCTCGCGGGCCGGCGCGGTCTCCTCCGCCTCCGCGCGCTGGGCGGCGTGCAGCCGCACCAGGGAGTGGAAGTGGCACAGGCCGGCCCCCGCCGGTTCCAGCAGGTTCGCCTCGACCAGCACCTCGATCAGCCGCTCGGCCTCGGCGTCGGAGAGCCCTGCCGCGGCGGCCGCCAGCGCCGGATCGAACCGGGTGGCGGGCAGCAGGCCCAGGCAGCGGTAGAGGTGGGCGGCGTCCGCTCGCAGCGCCCGGTAGGACGCGTCCAGGACGGTCTGCACGGTGTCGGTGCCCTCCGCTCGTAGTTCGCCCAGCAGCCCCGCGCCCGCGGTCAGCGCGTCGCGCAGCGACGCCACCGGCTGGTCCGGGCGCGCGGCCAGCCTTGCCGCCGCGAGCCGTATCGCCAACGGGAGCCCGGCGCACAGCGCGACGACCTCCCGCACCGCCGTCGGCTCGCGCTCGGCGCGGGCGCGCCCGGCGCCCCGGGCGAACAACTCCTCCGCCGCCCGCGGGCCGAGCACGTCGAGCCGGCAGAACCCCGCCCCGTCCACGGCCAGGCCGGTCAGCCGGTGCCGGCTGGTGGCCAGGACGAGGCTGCCGGGCGCGCTGGGCAGCAGGGCGCGCACGTCCGCGGCGGTCAGCGCGTTGTCCACCATGACGGCGAACCGGCGGGCCGCGGTGACCGAGCGCCACAAGGCCGCGCGCTCGGCGAGGCCGGTCGGCTCGACCGTCTCGCCGAAGGCGCGCAGCAGGTACCCGAGCACCTCCGCCGCGCTCGCCGGGTCACCGGGCGAGCCGTCGCGCAGCGCCACGTAGAGCTGGCCGTCGGGGAACTCCGCCGTGCGGGAGCCGAGCCACCGGGAGACCAGCGCGGTCTTGCCGACGCCGGCCTGGCCGCTGACCACGATCACCTGGGCCACGCCCGGCTCCCGTCCGTCGCGCAGCTCGTCCAGTGCCCGCAGGTCCCGCTGCCGGTCGGTGAAGTGCGCGGGGACGGGGAGGAGTTGACGCGGGATGGGACGTTCCGGCGCGGCGGGCCGCGGCATCTGGTGGACGTGGATTCCGCCGGTGATGTCCCGCGCCTGGACGACCGGGCCGTGCACTTGCGCGTTGCCGCCCAAAGTGTTCGCGACCATGTCGACGCCCCCGCCCGCCGCGGGAAACCGCGCCATCCACTGCCGAATCCGGTCCAGCAGCGGGCCGTTGCGCGCCGCGCACGCGGCGAGAACGGCGGCGTGGCCGCGTAGAGTCGCCGACACGGCGGCGGCGCCGGTGCCGACGGGGTCCGCTTGCAGGTCGTGCCATGCCGCGGCGAGGACCGGGTCGTCCGCGGCCGCGTCGTCCACCAGTCGCGCGAGTTCCTGCCAGGCGGCCGAGCCATGCCCGGTGGTATCGGAAAACTTGGCCGATAACAGAGCCTCGGCCACACCCTCGTCCCGCATTCTTCCCCGCCCCTCGCCGACAACGGCCCCTCGCGGCCCGCGGGACGCCCGCATCGGACGTCCCGTTCCGCGGTGTCCCTTCAAGGAATACCCTGCGATGGCGGTATGGGGGCTTCTCGGTCCGGCAGGACAGCCCGTTTGAGTCGCGGTGTGCGGGTGTCCGCCGGCCCGGTCGGCGGCGGGCCGGCCCGTACAGCGGAACCGTCCGGTGGGAGACACTGATGGAGTTCCAGATACGCGTACTGGGGCCGGTGGAACTGCGTGCCGGGGAACGCTGGACCGCCCTCGGGTCGACCAAGGAACGGACCGTGCTGGCCGCCCTCGCCTGGGACGTGGGCAGCGCCGTCAGCGTGGACCGGCTCGTCGACCGGGTCTGGGACGACAACCCCCCGGCCAAACCCCGCGACGCGCTGTACGCCTACGTCTCCCGTATCCGCCGGGCGCTGCACGACGTCGCGGGACCGGCCGCTCCCGCGCTGGAGCGCCGTACCCACACCTACGTCCTCCAGGCCGACCGGGCGGCCGTCGACCTGCACCGGTACGTGGGACTGGTCGACCAGGCGCACGCGGTCGCCCGGCGCGGTGACGGACAGGAGGCGCTGCACCTGCTCCGGCAGGCCCAAGGGCTCAGGCGCGGCGAACCCCTGGCGGGCCTGCCCGGCACGTGGGCGGCGGGCATCCGCGCCGCGATGGACGGGAAGGAGGTGGACGCGGCCACGCTCCAGGCGGGCGTCGCCCTGCGGCTGGGCCACTACCAGGACCTGGCCCCGCGCCTGGCGTCCCTGGCCGAGGCGCACCCGACCAACGAGACGCTGGTGGAACTGCTCGCCGTCGCGCTGTACGGCACCGGCCGCGCGGTCGAGGCGGCCGACGCGCTGCACCACTTCCTGAGCCGGCTGGTGAGGGAGTTCGGCACCGCCCCCGGCGCCCGGTTACAGGCCGTGCAGCAGGGCATCCTCAGCAGGGTCCCGGTCGCCGACCTGCTGCCACCCGCGCCGGGAGCGCCGGCCGAACCTCCCCCCGCGCCGGAACCCGACCGCACCGACAACCTGCCCCACGACATCGAACTGGTCGGCCGCGCGGCCGAGATAAGCCGGCTGTCCGCCGGCATCCACACCCCGCACGGCACGGCCGCGGTGGTCTCGCTCGAAGCGGTGGACGGCATGCCGGGCGTCGGCAAGACCTCCCTCGCGGTCCACGTCGCCCACCAGTTGAGCGACGGCTACCCCGACGGCTGCGTCTTCCTGGACCTGCGCGGCGGCGCGGAGGCCGGCGCGATGCCGGTCGCGGACGCGCTGACCGACCTGCTGCACCTGTCCGGCGTCCCGGTCGCGAGCATCCCGCAGCACGTCGACGCGCTGAGGTCGGCATGGCACACCGCGATGGCGAACCGCCGGCTGATCCTGGTCCTCGACAACGTCGCCGACGCCGACCAGGTGCGGCCGCTACTGCCGTGGGCGTCGCCGTCGCTGGTCATCCTCACCAGCCGGCGCCGGCTCACCGAGATCCCCGGAGTGCGGCCGGTGACCCTCGACGTCATGCCGCTGCGCGACGCGGTCAGCATGTTCCGGCACCGGGTCGGGGCCGAGCGGGCGCCGACCGCCGACGCGACCGCGCAGATCGTCCGGCTGTGCGGGTTCCTGCCGCTGGCGATCGAACTCGTGGCGAGCCGCTTCCTGTCCCGCCCGGCCTGGAGCGCGGCGGAACTCGTGGACTCCCTGACCCGCGCCGGCAGCCGCGTCCCCCAGATCCGCGACGGCCGCCGCGAACTGGCCCGCGCGTTCGAGGTGTCCTACCGCCCGCTGACGCCGCTGCAGCGGATGGTCTTCCGGCGGCTGGGCACGCACCTGGGCCCCGAGGTGGGCCCGCACGCGGCCGCCGCCCTCAGTGGGCTGTCCGTCGAGGACACCGACCGCGCCCTGGAGGGCCTGCTCGGCTGCCACCTGCTCCAGGAACCCACGCCGTACCGCTACCGGTTGCACGACCTGCTGCGCGACTACGCCCAGGGCCTGGCCGCCGCCGAGGACGGGCCCGAGGAGACGCGGGCGGCCGTCGAACGGCTCGTCGACTTCTACCTGGCCATGGCGGACCTGGCCGACCGCCAGGTGTACCCGTTCCGCTGCCGTGTCGAGGTCGCCACCTCGCTGCCCGCCCCCGCGCCCTGGGGCACCCGGGGCGACCCGAGCCGCTGGCTCCTCACCGAAGGCCCCAACCTGCTGGCCGTGCTGGCCTGGTCCGGCGCGCACCGGTCGGCCCGCGACACCGCCCTCCTCGCGCACGTCCTCGCCGGCTTCCTGGACACCGAGGGATACCTGACGACCGCCGACGCCGTGCTGCGCGCGGCGGTCGCGTACTGGCGGGACACCGACGACCGGACCGGGTACGCGTGCGCGCTGCTCGACCTGGCCGCGGTGTCCATCCACCGCGGCCAGTACGACGAGGGGAGCGCCGCCGCGCGCACCGCGCTCGACGAGGCCCGGGCGGTCGCCGACCCGGAGATCGAGGCGGAGGCCCTGCACCAGCTCGGCATCGCCCTGTGGGCCGGCGGGCAGTACGCGCAGGCCGTCGACTGCCACCACGCCGCCCTCGTGCTGCGCGCGGACGGCCCCGCGCTGCAACAGGCCCGCAGCCTCAACATGCTGGGCACGCTGTTACTGGTGACGGGCGACCCCGAGCGGGCGCTGGAGGTCTTCCTCGACACGCTGGGGAAGTTCCGGGAGGTGCGCGACCGGCGCGGCGAGTGGCGCACCCTGAACAACCTCGGGGAGACCCACGCCAAGCTCGGCGACCTCGAACAGGCCGACACCGCCTACCGCCAGGCGCTCGGGCTCGCCCGCCACGTCGGTAGCCGGGTGGACTGCGCCACGCTCCAGATGAACCTGGCGGGCGCGCTGCTGACCGCCGGGAAACCGGACGAGGCCCTCGCGCTGTACCAGGAGGTGCTGCCCGTGCTGCGCAGCGTGGGCGACCGGCGGAACGAGGCCATCGCCCTGCACGGAGTCGGCCGGACCCTGCAAGCGGTCGGGCAGTTCCACGAGTCGATCGGCCACCACACGGCCGCGCTCGCCGTCGCGCGCGAGATCGGCGCGGTCCACGAGGAGGCCGAGACGCTCAGGGACCTCGGCATCGCCGAGCACCGGGTCGGCCGGCTCGCGCAGGCCGGACGGCACCTCCAGGACAGCCTCGCCATCGCCGAGCGCATCCAGGCACCCGCCGAGGAGACCGCGACGCTCACCGCGCTGGCCGACCTGCGCCGGCAGCAGGGGGCGGCCGAGGAGGCCGAAGCTCTGCGCGCCCGGGTCCGCGCGCTCCAGGTGAAGCACCGGCTGCCGAGGGCGTAGGGCACGGCATCTGTCATCCGGCAGGCGGCAGGCGGCAGGCGGCAGGCGGCAGGCGGCAGGCGGCATCCGGCAGGCGGCATCCGGCAGGCGGTCAGCGGGAGTTCAGCGCGGTCCGGTACGGCGGCGGCCCAGCAGGTAGGCGGCGGCGGTGAGGGTGACGACGGTCTGGGCGGAGGGGGAGCGCCCGCCGCCGCGGGCGCGGGGCAGGCGGGTGCCGTGCATGCGGACGGTGAGGTCGCGGTTGGCGCCGTCGTTGGCGACCGCGCGCCACTGTTCGAGCGCGGCGGTGCTGCCCAGCAGCAACTCGGTCAGGTTGGCGGCCAGTTGCTGCGGGGAGGCGTACTCGGCGAGCATGTGCCGCAGGATGCCGTTGACCTCCGTCTTGAACACCTCGCCCACCACGATGCCCGGGTAGAGGTGGCGGACGGAGCCTTCGAGGTTGCCGAAGGACTTGCCGAGCAGCGAGGTGGAGGGAGCGGAGGCGATGCCGCGCCGGGACGCCTTCTCCAGTACGGAGGTGAGCGCCCCGCCGAAGTTCAGCTGCTCGAGGCTGGCGCCGGACAGCCGCGGGGTGAGGGCGGCCATGTCCGAGGCGAAGCCGGTCAGATCGGCCCACGGCGTGGCGTGGCCCATCGCGGTCCAGGCGTTGGCCAGGCTGTAGCCGTCGTTGCGGGCCATGGCCATCAGCACCAGCGCCAGGTGCATGCTGGTGCGCTTGTCGATCCGGCCGACCATGCCCCAGTCGATCAGGGTGGCCCGGCCGTCCGTGGAGACGAAGACGTTGCCGGGGTGCGGGTCGGCGTGGAAGAAGCGGTCGACGAAGTAGCCCCGGTACATGAACCGCAGCAGGTCCTTGCAGATCTCCTCGCGCCGCCGGGCCGGGATCGCGTCACGGTCGACGTGCCGGATCGATTCGCCGTCGGCGAGCGACTGCACCAGCACCCGGGGCGTGGCGTGCAGCACCTCCGGCACTCTCAAGGTGCGGTACGAGCCGATCGCGTCCCTGGCCCGGTCCATGTTCGCGGCCTCGCCGGTGAAGTCGAGTTCGGGCTCCATCGCGTCGAAGAGGCTGCCGAGCATCGCGTCGAGGTCCATCACGGCGCTGAACCGCGGCGCGGCCCGGCCGAGCAGCCGCGCGGCCCTGCGCATCAGCGCCATGTCGGCGGCCACCGAATCCCGGATGCCGGGGCGCTGGATCTTCACCACCGCGGGCCGCCCGTCCGACAGCGTCGCCCGGTGCACCTGCGCGATCGAGGCGGTGCCGAGCGGCGTGACGGTGTCGAGGTCGTCGAAGCGCAGCTTCCAGTCCGGGCCGAGGTCCTGCTCCAGCACCGGCTCCAGCAGGTAGAACGGCAGCGCCTCCACCTTGTCGTGCAGGTGCTCCAACTCGGCGGCCAGCGCCGGCCGCGCCAAGTCCGGCCGGGTGGCCATCATCTGGCCCAACTTGATGTAGAACGGGCCGAGTTGCTCCAGCGCCTCCCGCACCGCCACGGCCCGCCGCCGCTCGGCGTCCGGGTGCTCGCGGGTCGCCTTGCGGGTCTCGTTCACCAGCAGGGCGCCCAGCACCCCTGTCACCGTACGAAGACGGTTGCGGATGGCACCCGCCATACGGTCGCGCCTCGCCTTCCGGGTGGTGGTGGGGTTCCCCGCGCCCCTCGGCGGTCGCCGTCCTCGCGCGGAAGCGGAGGAGGCGGCAGGAGCCGTAGGGGCAGGGGCGCGGGGGAGCCGCACGGGGGCAACCCGACTGGTCGGGGCCCTGTCGGGAGCCTGATCGGGCGCCCGGTGGGGGTCGGGTGGGGGTCGGGTGGGACGTCAGCCCTTACGGGCACCGGTGACCGTGGCCGCGCCCGGGAGCACGTCCAGCAACTTGGTGACCGCCTCGGTGAGTTTGGCGATCTGGCCCGGGAGCGACAGCAGGGTCTCCGCGAGGTTCGCGGTGCTGCCGGCGGCCCCGGCGATGCTGCCGAGGGCGTCCAGACCCGGCAGCCCGCCACCCGCCAGTGCGGCGAGCGGGTTGGCGGCTCCGGCGCCCCCGGCGAGTGCGGCGAGCGGGTTGGCGGCGCCTGCGCCCCCGGCGAGTGCGGCGAGCGGGTTGGCGGCGCCTGCGCCCCCGGCGAGCGCGGCCAGCGGGTTCGCGGCGCCCGAGATCAGGCCGGCCAGGGCCGGGGCGGCGGGGCCGGCATCCACCAGGGCCTGCACGGTTCCCAGCGGGAGCCCGGCCAGCCCGGGCAGCTTCGCCAGGGCCGACAGATCGGCACCGCCGCTCTTCCGCTTGTTCCTGGACTTCCGGTTGCCGCGGTCGTCGTCATCATCGTCGTCGTCCCGGTCGAGGAACTCGTCGACGGCTTTCTTGTAGTCGTCCGTGACGTCGCCGATGAGGTCTTTGAAGGTGTCGAACGTGGAGGCCATGGGTTCTCTCCTCGGAGGTGGGTCGTAGGGGCGGGGAAGTGGGAGGGGAAGGCGGGGGAAACGAGGTGCAGGGGGAGCGGGAGGCCCAGGCGGGCGGGGAAGGCCACCGGGAGCGGATCAGAGGGTGAGGCCGCCGGACATCTCGATGACCTGCCCGGTGATGTAGCGCGCCCGGTCCGACGCGAGGAAGCACACCAGCGCGGCGACGTCCTCCGCCGAGCCGAACTCCCGCGTCGGGATGAGGCTCTTGACGCGTTCGAGCTGCGGCTCGGGCATCGCGGCCGTCATGTCGGTGGCGATGAAGCCGGGCGCGACCGCGTTCACCGTCACCCCGAGGCCGCCGACCTCCTTCGCCAGCGCCTTGGTGAAGCCGATCACCCCGGACTTGGAGGCGGAGTACGCGGTCTGGCCCGGCGCGCCGTGGATACCGGAGGCGGAGGTGACGTTGACGACGGTGCCGCGCCGGCGCCGTACCAGCGGCATCACCAGCGGCCGGGTCACGTTGAACATGCTGCCGAGGTTGGTCTCCACCACCTCGTCCCACTGCTCGCGGCGCATCCGGGCGAAGCTGACGTCGTGGGTGACGCCCGCGTTGTTGACGAGGACGTCCACCTCCCCGTCGAGCGCGCGCAGCGCGTCCGCGGCGAACCGGCTCGCGTCCGCGGTGTCGCCGACCCGGCCCGGCAGCGCGGTGCACTGCTGGTCGGGGTAGGCGGCGCTCATCTCGTCGGACAGTTCGGCGGCGGCAGCGGCGCTGGAGTGGTAGCCGAAGACCACGTGGGCGCCCTGCGCGAGCGCGAGCCGGACCACCGCGGCGCCGATCCCTCGCGCGCCGCCGGTGATCACGCACTTGCGCCCGCTCAGCGGCAGGTCATCGGCCACTGCCGGCCCCCTCCCCGGCCATCACGAGCTTCGCCTTCTTGTTGTCGACCTCCCGCTCGCGCAGCGCGCGGTACCGCTCCTCGGCGAGCAGCGTGGAGACCATCGGGGTGTAGAACGGGCCGTCGCCGACCAGGGTGATCTTCTCCGGGGTGATCTCGGCCAGGCCGCGCGAGGCGAGCCCGTCCCAGACGGTGGCGAACTCCTCGTACACGTCGACGCCCATCGCGGCGCGCAGCCCGGTCCGGTCCAGTTCCATGCCGAGCAGGTGCCGGAAGACGGTGGCCAGCACCCAGTCGTCGGACTGGTAGCGGAAGGCGCGTTCCACCGGCAGCCGGCCCTCGTCGACCGCGGCCTTGTACAGCGACAGGTTGCGCTGGTTGATGTACGACCAGGAGCGGCCCGGGCCGAGGGTGGCGGCGCCGAAGAACGAGATGGCCGCGTAGCCGAGGCCTACCGCGTCGGCGACGTCGTGGAGTTGGGGCCGGTAGCCCTCGCGGAAGTCCCGGCTGGTCGGGTCGCCGGGCTTGCGGAAGCTGTACGCGCCGTGCTGCTCGTAGCCCTGGTCGAGCAGGTAGTCCCGGCCGACCCGGTACATCTCCAGGTTGCTGAGGGTGCTGGGCAGTTCGTGGAAGCGGTTGAGCGCGAAGTCGGTGGGGCCGCCGACGTTCAGCTCGTAGTGGGTGATGTCGTAGACGTCCCAGGAGACGAGGGTCTTGAGGTCCTCCAGCATGGTCTCGACGGTCTGCTGCGGCCAGCCGAAGATCACGTCGACATTGGCGGCGAGGCCGAACTCCCTTGCCCAGTCCAGGCTCTGGACGACGTGCCGGGTGGTCTGCTTGCGGCCGCTGAGGCTGTTCAGCCGCTCGTTGACCTGCTGGACGCCCATGCTGATCCGGTTCATCCCGGAGTCGCGGATGGCCTGCATCTTGTCGCGGGTGAAGAGCTGCGGGATGCCTTCGAGGGTGAGGTCGGCGCCCTCGGCGATGTCCGGGACGAGCCGGTTCACCAGCTCCATGATCTTCAGGTAGTGCGCCGGGCGGTACAGGTTGGAGGTGCCGCCTCCGAAGTACGCGGAGCCGAGCCGGGCGCCGGCCAACCGGTCCCGGTACAGCTCCGCTTCCCGCTCGACGTAGCCGTAGTAGTCCTCCAGGGCGTCGTTGCCCTTGAACTCCTCGACCGGGAACAGGCAGTAGCCGCACTTCCCCGGGTCGGTCTTGATGCAGTACGGCACGCCGATGTACAGGAACAGGTCGGGCGCCTGGCCGGCCTCCCGCAGCTTGCGGCGGTCCTCGCTGATCTCGTCGGCGGCGATGGTGGGTTCGGTCCAGTAGCGCGGCGACGGGAAGCCGTGCTGGATCTTGTTGACCTGGCGTTGTTCGAGGTGGCTGTCGATGTAGTCCGTGACGTACGTGGAATCCAGCATGGTCCGGCTCATTCCTCCGGGAGGTTTTCGCGGGTTCTGGGCGCTGGGGCGCGCCGGGTACGGCTGCGTACGGGCACGGGGGATCAGGCGGGCGCGGCGGCCGGTTCCAGGGCCAGCACCCGGTCGAGGAGGAAGTCCGCGAGCCCGTCGATGGTCTGGTAGTCGAGGGCTTCCATCGCCTTGTAGCGGAACTCCAACTTCTCCTGGATACGGCGCTGGAGCGCGGTGACCCGGAGGGAGTCCAGGCCGATCTCCAGCAGCGCGAGGGACGGGTCGATGCCGTCGGCGACCGAGTCCATCTCGGCGGACGCCTTGCCCAGCGTCTCCCTGACCTCCTCGGCGAGCCACTCGATCACCGTCTGCTTGCGGTCCTCGGGGCCGAGCGGTGCGAGCGCCTCCAGCAGCTCCCGGCGGTTGCGGCCCGGGCCGTTGCCGGCGCTCTCGCCGGGGTCGGGCAGGTCGTCGCCGGCCAGCGCGCCGGCGTGCCGGAACTCGACACCTTCGAGGTCGGCGACGATCCGGCCCTCGGCGTCGGTCAGCCGCAGGTCGACCACGAAGCCGGTCCGCGCGTCGTGCGGGCGGCGCCGCACATGCGCCCAGACCTCGCCCGGCAGCGGCCCGGCCAGGGTGAGCCGGCGCAGCGCGACCGGGATGTAGCCGCCCGCCAGCAGGGAGTTGGCGGGCTCCGTGCCGCCGGTCTCCGCGCCGTCTCCCGCGGTCGGGGCGGACGCTCCCGCGGGGGTGAGGAAGAGGGCGGCGGCGAGCTGGAGCGCGCCGTCGAGCACGGTGGCGAGCCGGTACGGGTGCGGCTCGGCGGGCGCGCCGTCGGGCGCGGAGGTGATCCGGCCGAGGGCCTCCTCGCGGCCGGGGTCGGCCAGCCGCAGCTCGCGCACGGTGGCGAAGTGGAAGCCGTGTTCGAGACCGCCGTCGCGCAGCGTGCCGTAGAGCTGGGCGGGGCGCAGCTCGTGGGGTGCCTCGGCGCGCAGCGCGTCCGGCAGCCGTCCGGCCCGCTCGGAGTGCGGGGCCGGTGCGATGGTGCCGTGGCAGTGCTCGGACCAGTTGCTGCCCGAGCTGCTGCCGGTGACGGTGAAGCGGCGCTCACCGCCCGGCTCCGGCGCGGTCAGGGTGACCCGGGCGGTGGTCGGCACGCCCGGTGGGAGCACCAGCGGGCGGTTGAACTCCACGTCGCTGAGGGCGAGTCGGCCGCGACCCTGTCCGTTGGCCGCGCCACCCGCCTCGGTGAGCGCGCGGACGGCCAGGTCGAGGTAGCCGGTGGCGGGGAAGACGGTCGCGCCGTGCACCCGGTGGTCGGACCAGGGCGCGGCGGCGGTGAGGCGGTGGTCGTGGATGCTCGCTTCGGGGCGCTGCGCGGGGATCGCGGTGGCGGGCGCCGGCGCGGCGGTGGTCGGGGTGGTCGCGGCGGCGGTCGGGGCCGGTGCGCTCACGGTTACCGGCGGGGCCGGGGCGATGGTGGCGGCCGCACCGGCGGCGTTCTCGGTCGGCGCGGACGGGTCGCCCCACCAGTAGCGGTCCTTGCGGAAGGGGTACTGCGGCGCGGCCGAGGTGCGCCGGTAGCGGTCACCGCGGTAGAGCCGGGACACGGCGAGGTCGGCGCCCGCGGTGAACAGGGCGCCGGCGGCGGTCAGTACGCGCCGTACGTCCTGCCGGTCGCGGTCGAGGGTCGGGATGACGGTCACCCCGCGGTCGGCGAACGCCTCGGCGATGTGCGAGGCCAGCGCGGCGTGCGGCCCGATCTCCACCACGAGGGTGCAGCCGGAGTCGACGGCGGTGCGCACCGCGTCGTGGCAGCGCACGGTCTCGCGGGCCTGGGTGGTCCAGTACTCCGGGCCCTCCTCGCCGGTGAGCGGGCGGCCGGTGGCGCCGGAGATCACCGCGCACTCGGGCCGGTTCGGCCGCAACTCGGCCGCGTGCTTGTGCAGTTCGGGCAGCGCGGGGTCCATCAGCGGGGAGTGGAAGGCGTGCGAGGTGTGCAGCCACGCGGTGTCCACCCGGGCCTTCGCGGCGAGTTCGGCGATCTCCTCGACGGCGTCGGCCGCGCCGGAGACGACCACGCTGCGCGGTCCGTTGACCGCGGCGAGCGCGACCCGCTCCTCCCGCCCGGCGAGCCAGCCGGCGACCGTGTCCGGGCCGGCGCTGACCGCCAGCATCCTTCCCTCGCGGGGCAGTTCGGACATCACCCGGCCGCGCTGCACGCTGAAGCGGGCCGCGTCCTCCAGCGTCAGCATGCCGCCGACGCAGGCCGCGACCAGCTCGCCGATGCTGTGCCCGGTCACCGCGGAGGGGCGCACGCCCCAGGAGCGCAGCAGCTCGGCGAGGGCGTACTCGACGGCGAACAGCGCGGGCTGGGCGAAGCGGGTGTCGTGGATGTCGGGGGCGGCGACGCCCTCGGCCTTCTCGGCGCCCTTCGCTCCCGCGGCGCCCTTCGCTCCTGCGGTGCTCTTCGCTCCCGCGGCCGGCTTGGCCCCCTCCGCGCCCTCACCCGCGTCGCCGAACAGCACGTCGCGCAGGGGCACTTCGAGGGTGCCGTCCATCGCCGCGGCGCAGCGGTCGATCGCGTCGGCGAACGCCGGCTCCCGCTCGTACAGTTCGCGGGCCATCCCGGGGTACTGGGTGCCCTGGCCGGAGAAGACGAAGGCGACCTCGGCGGTGCCGCGCGGGTGTCCGCTGGAGACGGCGGCCGAGGCGCGGCCGGTCTGCCACTGGCGCAGGCTGTTGGCGAGCTGGCTGCCGCCGCGGCCGGTCACCGCGATCCGGTGCCGCAGCGCGGCTCGTCCGGCGGCGGCGGTGAACACCGCTGCGGGAAGATCCTGTTGCTTGGTGCGGGACAGGAAGTCCGCCCAGCGGCCGGCGAGTTCCTGCAAGCTGTCGGCCGACTTCGCCGAGAGCACCAGCAGTTCGTCGGTACGCGACGGCGCGGCGGCCGGCGGCTGCGGATCGGCCGGCCGGGGCCGGGGTGCCTCGCGCAGCAGCGCGTGGGCGTTGGTGCCGCTGTAGCCGAAGGAGTTGACCGCGGCCATCCGCGGGGTGTCGCGGCGCGGCCAGCTCACCGGTTCGCCGGGGATCTGCACGGGGCTGCCGGCCAGGTCGATCTTCGGGTGCAGCCGGTTCAGGTGCAGGCTCGGGTAGATCGTCTCGCGGTCCAGCGACAGCGCGGCCCTGACCACCCCGAGCAGGCCGGCGCCGGCCTCGATGTGCCCGACGTTGCTCTTGCCTGAGCTGACGTAGAGCGGCTGGTCGGCGGGGCGGGCGGCGCCGTAGGTGCGCAGGATGGCGTCCATCTCGATGGGGTCGCCGACCGGAGTACCCGTGCCGTGCGCCTCCACGTAGTCCACCTGGGTGGGCTGCACGCCGGCCCCGGTCAGCGCGGCCCGGATCACCCGCTGCTGGCTGCTGCCGTCGGGCGTGGTGAGGGTGCGGGTGCGGCCGGTGTGGTTGAGCGCGGTGCCCACCACGCTGGCCAGGATCGGGTCGCCGTGCTCCTCGGCGAGCGACTGCCGCTTGAGCAGCACCGCCACGCAGCCCTCGCTGCGGACGTACCCGTCGGCGTCGGCGTCGAAGGTGCGGCACTGGCCGGCCCGGGAGAACAGGCCGAGCTTGGAGAAGGAGATGTGCACGTTGGGCGCGAGGATCGCGTTGGCGCCGGCCACGATCGCGGAGTCGCACTCGCCGGTGAGGATGGACTGCCGGGCCAGGTGCAGCGCGACCAGCGAGCCGGAACAGGCGGTGTCCACGGTCAGGCACGGGCCGCGCAGGCCGAGGAAGTGCGCGACCCGGCCCGCGGAGATGCTGTCGGTGTCCATCGCCTCGTAGGCGCTGATGTTCTCCAGGCCGCCGCGGTTCTTCATCGTGGAGTAGTCGTAGGACATCAGCGCCATGAAGACGCCGGTGTTGCTGCCGGAGAGCTCATCGGGGTTCTGCCCGGCGTTCTCCAGGGCGTGCCACACGGTCTGCAGCAGCATCCGCTGCTGCGGGTCCATGTGCACGGCCTCCACGTCGGAGATGCCGAAGAAGGCGGCGTCGAACCGGTCGATGTCGTCGACGAAGCCGCCGTGCCGGACGTAGGTGTGGCCGGGGCTGAGCGGGTCCGCGTCGTAGAGCGCATCGACGTCCCAGCGTTCCGGCGGGACCTCGCGGACGCAGTCGCGGCCCTCCTCGAAGACCGCCCGGGCCTCCTCCAGGGTGTGCACGCTTCCGGGCAGGGTGCAGCCGACGCCGACGACGGCGATGGGTTCTGTTTCCAACTGGAGTGCTCTCCTTCGAAGACGGGGAAACGGCGCGGATTTCCGGTGATCCGCGCCGCGTTGTCGACGGCCCGGCGGCCGGAGGATTCGCGCGCCCGGCGGCGTGGCGAATCGCCCGCGACGCGATTTCTCGACAGAGGTGCCGACCGGTGCCGGCGTTGTCGCCGACGGATCGGACGGAAGTGGCTCCGCGGGTACGGGAATTCGGGCCGGCGGAGCGGAATTCGGTCGGCGGATCGACTTTGTCGGCGTCCGGTGAACGGTATTCACCCGGACCGGTAACGGAATCTGGCGGTGATCGGCACTGCTCGGCGTGGCTCGGTGGTCGAATGCGTGCTCGGAAGAACCGGTGCTGGTTCTGCTCGGAACCGACCGGATGCCACCAAGTGAAGCAGCCAACCGCACCACCTACGCAACCCGTCGCGGCGACATCACCCGAACGGGTCCAACTACCTGGATTCGTCCGCGGATTGGGCGGTCCCGTGACATCGGACCGGCGTTCGGGGCAATTATGCGGCACCGCATAATTGCCCCTACGGGTGCATTGTTGCGGCCCGGATATTCCCGCCGTTCCGCATACGGGCACGGTGCCGGACTCCACCGGGTTATCACCGGATCGGCACACGCTGTACCTCGTTGGAATGAATGACACTTCCCTGGTGGGCGGGTCGGAAACAGCCGCCTTACTGTTCAGGGCGCAGTACGCGAGACGGCAGAGAGGGCGTAAGACGTGAGAGGACAGCAGGCGGTGACGGCCCACCCGTTCGCCAGGCCGAGGAACCCGTCCGGCCACGAGCCCGGCCAGGAGCCCCGCGGTGTGCTCGCCGAAGTCGCCGGCTACGCGGAGACGTATCTGTCCGCCGACCGCCCGGTGCGCGCCCACGACCCCGGCCGGCTGGCCGACCTGCTCGGCGGCCCGCTGCCGATCGCCGGCCACTCCGAACAGGCCACCGTGCAGCGGCTGATCGCGGCAGGCGAGGCCGGGGCGCTGGCCTCCGGCGCGGCCCGCAGCTTCGGCTACGCGGTCGGCGGCGCGCTGCCGGTCGGCGTCGCCGCGGACTGGCTGACCAGCGTGTGGGACCAGTGCGACGTCTTCCACGACCTCAGCCCCCTGTCCGCGGTCGCCGAAGAGGTCTGCGAGCGCTGGCTGGTGGAGCTGCTCGGGCTGCCGGACGGCACCGTGATGGGGCTGACCTCCGGCTGCACCACCGCCAACCTGGTCTGCCTGGCCGCGGCCCGCGAGCACCAACTCCGGCGGGCCGGCTGGACGGTCAACGAGCAGGGCATGTCCGCCGCGCCGCCGCTGACCGTACTGGTCGGCAAGGAGACCCACATCTCGGTGCTGCGGTGCCTGCGGCTGCTGGGCCTGGGCGGCGCGATCCGCTACGTGGAGGCCGACGACGAGGGGCGGATGGCGGTGCCCCACCTGCGCGAGCTGGCCGCGGCGGCGCCCGGCGGGCTGATCGTGTGCGGCCAGGTCGGGTCGATCAACTGCGGCTCGGTCGACCCGCTGCGGGCCGTCGCCGAGGTCACCCACGCGTACGGCGGCTGGCTGCACCTCGACGGCGCGTTCGGGCTGTGGGCCGCGGCCACTCCGCGCCGCCGGCGGCTGCTGGACGGCGCCGACCTGGCCGACTCCTGGTCCTGCGACGGCCACAAGTGGCTCAACACCCCCTACGACAGCGGGCTGGCGTTCTGCGCCCGGCCCGAGCCCTTCCACCAGGCCGTCGGCATCCACGCCGACTACATCCACAGCACCGAACGCACCGGCCGCGACCCGATGAACTACCGGGTGGAGATGTCCCAGCGGGCCCGTTCGCTGACGCTGTGGGCGGTGCTGCACCACCTCGGCCGGCAGGGCATCGCGGACCTGGTCGACCGCAACTGCGCCGCCGCCTGCCGCCTCGCCGTCCGGCTCGCCGCGGAACCCGGCATCGACCTCCTGGCGCCGGTCCGGCTCAACCAGGTGCTGCTGCGGATCGGCGACGACGCGCACACCAACCGGGTGGTGGAGCGGCTCAACTCCGAGGGCACCTGCTGGGTGACGCCCACCCAGTGGAAGGGGCGCGGCGCCGTACGGCTGTCGGTGTGCAGCTGGCGCACCGACGAGGAGGCGACCGGACCCGCGGTGGCCGCCTTCCTCGCCGCCCACCGCGGCTCCGGCTCCGACGACGGCATCCCCCGTACGCCCGGCGCTTCCCGTGCGCCCGGCGCTTCCCCCGACGAACGACAGGAGACGACCCCGTGACATTCGAGTTGGAGCCGACCGAGGATGTCGACGAGGTGGCCGACATCCTCACCTCGGCGTTCCACGAGGACCCGGTGATCGGTTGGATGGTCCCGCACGAGCTGCCCGGGCGGGACGCGTACGTGAAAGGGTTCATGCACGCCTGGGTCCGCTTCATGCTCGACCACGAGGGCACCGCGCTGATGTCGCCCGGCCGCGACGCCACTCTGGTCTGGGAGCCCTCCGAGCGCGAGCCCATCACTGCCGCGGACCAGGAGGCGTTCGAGGCGGCGATCACCGCGGTGACCGGTCCCGCGGCCGGCCGCTGCCGGCAGCTGATCGACCTGCTCGACGCGCACTACCCGACCGACCTGCCGCCGCACGTCCACGGCGCGCTCGCCGCGGTGCGCCCCGGCAGCAGCAGCCCGGGCGCCTTCGTCCGGCTGGCCGGGGCGATGATGCTGCACCTGTACCGGAACGGGCTCGGGGTGTACTGCGAGGCGTCCTCCGAGTCCAGCTCGGCGCTGTGGCAGCGGTTCGGGTCGCTGCCGATCCGGCCGCCGATCCTGCTGCCGTGCACCGACATCGCGCTGACCCCGCTGTACATGAGCATCGAGGACATCACCCGGCACCCGGCGCTGCCGGTGCTGCTCGGCGACCATCAGCCGTTGACCGCGTGACCGCGTGACCGCGTGACCGCGTGACCGCGTGACCGCGTGACCGCGTGACCGGGAGGCCGGGAGGCCGGGCGGGCACGGCCGGCCGTCGGACTCCGAACCCGGTCATCCGATCTTTCATCTCCGGAGGGAGCGCTCAACACCCCATGAATCCCCGTCGATTCGGGCAAAGGGCACGGAACTCCGGATCTGGTCTGGACCCTTGACGGGATGTTTGGTTCAGCAGTTGAATCCCCGGTGTTCGGGCAACCGCATTACCCAACAGTGCTCAGCGTGGCGTGAGTGGCGAGACTGCACGCCAACCCCCACCGCAAGCATGCGCAAACCTCGCGGAAACACACCGGCGAGCCGCGACACACACGGTATGTCCTGCCATGGGGCCTGAGTTCAACCACTGAACATCGGAGTCATCGACATGGGTGTGTCACGTCGTACGTTCCTCACCACCGTCGCCGGCGGTTCGGCCGCCGCGGGGATCGCGGCCGTCGGGCTGGGCGCGGGGACCGCGGGTGCGGCCACGACCGAGCCGGCGGCCGTACGGCCCGCGGCCAGCGGCGCCGGCGACGTCGTCGGCAAGATCACCGTGGGCTACCAGGGCTGGTTCGCGTGCGCCGGGGACGGCGCGCCGATCAACGGCTGGTGGCACTGGAGCCAGAACTGGGGCCAGGCGCCCTCCACGTCCAACAACGCCATCAAGGCGTGGCCGGACATGCGCGAGTACGCCAAGGGGTACCAGACCGGGTACGCGAACCTCAACGGAGGCGGGGCCGCCACCCTCTTCTCCTCCTACGACCAGCAGACCGTCGACACCCACTTCGCGTGGATGAAGACCTACGGCTGCGACGCCGCCGCCCTCCAGCGCTTCAACCCCAACAGCAGCGAGGGCCCGACCCGCGACGCGATGGCGCAGAAGGTGCGCAACTCCGCCGAGTCCAAGGGCGTCAAGTTCTACGTCATGTACGACGTCTCCGGCTGGACGAACATGCAGTCGGAGATCAAGGACGACTGGACCAACAAGATGAAGGCGCACACCGCGAGTTCGGCGTACGCCCGGCAGAACGGCAAGCCGGTGGTGTGCATCTGGGGCTTCGGCTTCAACGACGACAACCACCCGTTCAGCGCCGACGCCTGCCTGGACGTCATCAACTGGTTCAAGGGTCAGGGCTGTTACGTCATCGGCGGGGTGCCGCGCGAGTGGCGCACCGGCACCGGCGGCTCGCGGGCCGGGTACTCCGGCGTCTACCACGCGCTCAACATGATCTCGCCCTGGATGGTCGGCGCGATCGGCAACGCGGGTGACTCGGACAACGCGTACACCACCTACACGGTGCCCGACCAGGCGGACTGCAACGCGAACGGCGTCGACTACCAGCCGTGCGTGCTGCCCGGCGACGTCTCGGCGCGGCAGCGCGCGCACGGCGACTTCATGTGGCGGCAGTTCTACAACATGTGCCGGGCGGGGGTGCAGGGCATCTACATCTCGATGTTCGACGAGTACGGCGAGGGCAACCAGATCGCGAAGACCGCCGAGAACGCGTCCATGGTGCCCTCCGGGTCCGGTCTGTGGGCCCTCGACGAGGACGGTACGGCCTGCTCCTCGGACTACTACCTGCGGCTGACCGGTGACGGCGGCCGCATGCTCAAGGGCCAGATCGGCGTGACCGCGACCCGGCCCACCCCGCCGGTCGCCTGACGCCCACCGGTCTGACGCGCGGTACGCACGGTACGGCCGCTCGGCGCGGGACACCGTAGCCTCTGCGGTATGAACGACTCCGTACACGTGCGTACCGCCACTTCAGAGGACATCGAGGGCATTGTCACGTGCAGCGTGGCGCTGCTGACGGAGGACGCCGCGGTCCGCGACCCCCGGGTGGAGCCGCTGTGGACGCTGCGGCACGGCAAGGAGTCGTTCGCGGCGACCCTCGCGGACCCGTCGTGCCTGCTGCTGGTGGCCGACGACGGGGCCGGTGCCGTCGTCGGCTACCTGCTCGGGGTTCTCGCGGAGCCGGTCGGGGTGCTGCCGATCCGCAGCGCCACGCTGCGCGCGCTCTACGTCGCGCCCGAGCACCGCGGCGGCGGCACCGGCGCCCGGCTCACCGCGGACTTCTTCGGCTGGGCCCGCCGGCGCGGCGCCGTCCGCGCCGAGGTCAACGCGTACGCCGCCAACGAGGCGGGCCGCCGCTTCTACGAGCGCCAGGGCTTCACCACCCGCGCGGTCCGCCTCGACCTGGACCTCCCCCCGGCCCCCGATGCGGAGGACCGCCGCGACGGCTGAGCGTGACCCCAGCCGACCGGACGGGGCGGCCGGGCGGGTCAGTCCACCCCTGGGTAGCGGACGTCGATGCGCTCCCGGATGCGGTCCAGCGTCCCCATGATCGAGAGGGAGCCGTCGAGCGGGACGAGGGGCGACTCGGTCTCGCCGGCGCGCAGCGCCCTCATGACCTCCGCGGCCTCGTGCCGCATGCTCCCGCGGTCATGGTCGTCGCTGATGTCGGCCAGCCGCACCGTCTGCGGCGCGAGCCCCTCCCGATGCACGGTAAACCGATCCGCGTTGAAGAACCCGTCGGGAATCTCGATCCGCCCCCCGGTCCCGGCGATCGCCGCCGGTGCCCCGATATCCGCGGTGAACCCGCAGCTCAACGTGGCGACGGCCCCACCGTTCCAGCCGAGCACGATCCCGGTCGCCGCGTCCACCCGCTCGGGCGTCAACTGCGCCCACGCCTCGACCGTGTCGGGTTCCCCGAGGAAGAGCTGCGCGAAGGACACCGGGTAGACCCCCAGATCGAGCAGCGCGCCCCCGCCCAGCTCGGGATCGCGCATCCGGTGCTCGGGCGGGAAGTCGTTGAAGAACCCGAAGTGCGCGCTGATGTGCCGCACTTCACCGATCACACCCTCCTGCACCAGCGCCAGCAGATGCAGGATCAGCGGGTTGCAGTACGTCCACATCGCTTCCATCAGGAACAGGTCGCGCTCGCGGGCGATCCCCACCAGCTCCCGCGCCTCGCGGGAGTTGATGGTGAACGCCTTCTCGCACAGCACCGCCTTCCCGGCCTCCAGGCACAGCCCGGCGGCGGCCCGGTGCGCGGAGTGCGGCGTGGCCACGTACACCACGTCCACCTCCTCGTCCGCGGCGAGTTCGGCCCAGGTGCCGTACGCGCGCGGGATGCCGTACCGCTCCGCGAACGCCTTCGCGCTCTCGGTGCTGCGGGAGCCGACCGCGACCACCTCGGCGTCCTCCGGCAGCGACAGCAGGGCCTTCGTGAAGCTGGCGGCTATCCCGCCGGTGGCCAGGATGCCCCAGCGAATCCTGCCGGTCGTGTGCTCGCTCATCGTCCGTACGCCCTCGCTCGTTGCGGACCTCACATCTCGGTCCCCGGATATTCGTGCTCCGTGCTCCCCGCAGACTGAAAGGATAGGCAACGCTTCAACGACTTCCGATGGAGAGTGCCGCCGTGCAGGACGCCGGGCCGGATACCCCCGCCCAGTTCACCGCAACCCCCGCCCCCACCCCCACCCCTTCCCCGACCTCGACCCCGATCCCCGCTCCCCGTAGCGGCGGCCCTCGCGGTCCCCGCCCGGCGCAGGCCCGCGCCGGCTTCGTCGTCACCCTCGCCCTCGGCGGCCTCACCGCGCTGCCGCCGCTGTCGATGGACATGTACCTGCCCGCGCTGCCGCGGGTCTCGCAGGCCCTGCACGCGTCGTCCGCGACCGCGCAGATCTCGGTGACCGCGTGCCTGGCCGGCATGGCGCTCGGGCAGCTCGTGGTCGGCCCGCTCAGCGACCGCTGGGGCCGGCGCGCCCCGCTGCTGACCGGCATGGTCATCTACGTGCTGGCCACCGTGGCCTGCGCGTTCGCCCCCACGGTCGCGCTGCTGATCGCCTTCCGGCTGATCCAGGGGCTGGCCGGCTCCGCGGGCATCGTGATATCCCGCGCGGTGGTCCGCGACATGTACGACGGCCTGGCGATGGCCAGGTTCTTCTCCAACCTCCAGCTCATCTCCGGGGTGGCCCCGATCATCGCCCCGGCGATCGGCGGCCAGGTCCTGCGGCTGACCGACTGGCGCGGCATCTTCGTGCTCTGCGCGGTGGTCGGCACCCTGCTCACCCTGGTGTGCTGGCGCCGCCTGCAGGAGTCGCTGCCGCCCGAGGGCCGCCACGCCGGCGGGCTGACCTCCACCTTCGGCTCGATCCGCGGGCTGGTCGCGGACCGGGTCTTCACCGGCTACGTCCTCGCGGCCAGCTTCGCCTTCGCGGCGCTGTTCACCTACGTGTCCGCGTCGTCGTTCGTCGTCCAGGACATCTACGGCGCGTCCCCGCAGACCTACGGGCTGCTCTTCGGCCTCAACTCCGTCGGCCTGGTGGCCGTCGGCCAGTTCAACGGCAAGGTGCTGATGGGCCGGGTGGAGATGAACAAGGTGCTCGGCGTCGGGCTCGCCCTGATCACGCTCGCCTCCACCGCGCTCGTGCTGCTGACCACCGGCGTCCTCGGCCGGGCCACGCTGCCCGAGATCGCGGCCGCGCTCTTCGTGCTGATGGCGTCGATGGGCCTGGTGATGCCCACCGCGAACACCAGCGCGCTGCTGCGCACCCGCCGGCACGCGGGCGCCGCCTCCGCGCTGCTCGGCACATCCTCCTTCCTGGTGGGTGCCGTCCTGTCCCCGCTGTCGGGCGTGGCGGGCGACGGCACCGCGGTCCCGATGGCCGTCACGCAGCTCGGCTGCGTGCTGGTCGCCGTAGCCTGCTTCGTCGGGCTCTGCCTGCGCGGTCGGCGTACGGTGGAGGGACCGTAGACCCTCGGGAGGTTGCGATGTCCGACGATCCGGAGAAGACCTGGGCGTTCAAGACAGCCGACAGCTCACTGCACACGGGGTCGGAGCACTCCGTGGACCCGGAGGACCTGGTGATGGCCTCCGGCCGGGACTGCACCCCGGAACTGATCGAGCAGGCCCGCAAGGCACTGGAGGAACATGGCCCCGCCGCTGTCGAGAGGTTCCTGCCGTGAGGCCGACCTCGACACCGACGAATTGCACCGGATCGTCCCCGAGCTGACCTCCTGGCTGGAGCCCGGCCCCGACGCCGACCGCCCGCACCCCTGGTGCGCGGGCGCCGTCGTCGTGGCCGGGCGCGGCCGCACCGTGGCGCTGCACGAGGCGGTCGGCTGGGCGGTCCGCTACGCGGCGTACGACGAGCACGCCGACCGCGGGGTGGAGCTGCCGCGCGAGCAGTGGGTGCCCGCCCGGCCCGACACCGTCTTCGACCTCGCGTCGGTCACCAAGCTGTTCACGGCCGTCGTCGCCGTCCAGCAGATCGCGCGCGGCACGCTGCGCCTGGACGCGCCGGTCGCCTCGTACGCGCCCGAGCTGACGGCCGCCGCCGCGCACGGCATCACGCTGCGGCACCTGCTCACCCACACCTCCGGGCTGCGGCCGGAACTGCCGCTCTACGACGAGCCCGACGCGGCCGCCCGCGCCGCCCGGCTCGCCGCCGAACTCCCGCTCGCACCGCCGGGCAGCGGCCGCACCTACTCCGACCTGAACCTGCTGCTGCTCCAGACCGTGCTCGAACGCGCCACCGGCCGCACCGTGGACCGGCTGATCGCCGACCACGTCACCATGCCGCTGGGGATGGCCGACACCCGCTACAACCCGCCCGCCTCCTGGCTGCCCCGGATCGCCGCCACCGAGGACCAGCGCAGGCCGTGGGGCAAGCTCGACCGGGGCATGGTGCACGGCACCGTCCACGACGAGAACGCCTACGCGATGGGCGGGGTCGCCGGGCACGCCGGGCTCTTCTCCACGGGGTGGGACCTGGCGCTGTTCTGCCGCGCGATCCTCGACGCCGCCGCGGGCACGTCGGACACGCTGCTGTCGGCCGCGGGGGTGCGGCTGCTGCTCGGCGGTGACGCCGAGGGCGACGGCTCCGACGGTGAGGGCGGCGCCGACGGTGACAGCTCTGACGGTGGCCGTGGCGCGGCGCTCGGCTTCGAGCGCGATCAGCCGTGGTTCATGGGGGAGTTGGCCGGGCGCGGCGCCATCGGGCACAGCGGGTTCACCGGAACCAGCCTGGTGCTGGACCCGGCGACGGACTCCTTCCTGGTGCTGCTCACCAACTCCGTCCACCCGGTGCGCAGTTGGCGGGACGGCAGCAGGCCGCGGGCCGAGGTGGCGACCCGGTTGGCGCGCGCGGTGCGGTAGTTCGGCGCGGGTGCTCCGCGCGGCGGTTCGGCGGTGGTTCAGCGGCGGTTCAGCGTGAGGGCCCGGCCGGCCGCGGCCGCAGCGCGTCCATGACGAGCTCGATCAGGCGGTCGGCCTGCTCCGGGCTGTCCGAGGTGGCCGCGGTCATGAAGATCCCGAGGAGCATCATCGTGACGTCGTCCGCCGCGACGTCGCCGCGGATCGTGCCGTCCTCCGCGCCGCGGGCGAGGAGGGCGCCGATGGCCGCGCCGATCCGCCGGCGCGTGTCGGGGGTGGCGATCGCGCCGGAGGCCCACCCGGCGCGCAGGACCCCGGCCATGCCGCGCTTGGTGGCGACGAAGGCGGCGTAGCGCCGCATCCACGCGCGCAGCGCCTCGGCGGGCGCCAGTTCCTCCAGCAGGCGCGGGACGCTGCCGGTGACGGCGTCCAGTTCCGCCGCGTACACCGCTTCCACCAGCGCCTCGCGGGTCGGGAAGTGCCGGTAGAGGGTGCCGATGCCCACGCCCGCGGCACGGGCGATGCCTTCGAGCGCGGCGGTCTCGCCGGTGGCGGTGAAGGCGACGCGGGCGGCGTCGACGAGCTTGTCCCGGTTGCGCAGGGCGTCGGCGCGGGAGGCGCGCTTGCGTGCCGCGGGTGCGGGCCGTGGCTCGGGTGCGGACGGGGGGACGGACCCGGGTTCGCGCGCGTGCGCGGGGTCGGGTGCGGAATCGGCGCCGGACAAAGCGGAGGGACCTCCGGTAAGGCTGCTACAGTGGAAATGCGGAGGCTCCTCCGCTTACCTCATCGTCTCATGAGTGAGGACATACCCTTCCATGGCTGAAATCCCCGCCCCGCACGCGGGCGGCACCGCCGACCTCGGCGGCCTCGCCGTCTCCCGCATCGGCTTCGGCGCGATGCAGCTCGAACGCCTCCACGGCGACCGCGACGCGGCGATCGCCCTCCTGCACCGCGCCGTGGAACTGGGCGTGAACCACGTGGACACCGCGCAGTTCTACGGCGACGGCTTCGTCAACGGGGTGATCCGCGACGCCTACCGCGACGCGACCGGCGGGTCCGACAGCTCCGACGGCTCCGGCGTCATCGTCGTCAGCAAGGTCGGCGCCACCCCGGACACGGGCGGCCGTGTCCCGCTGCGCCTCGCCCAGCGCCCCGACGAGCTGCGCGCGAGCGTCGAGGACAACCTCAAGAGCCTCGGCCTCGACCGCATCCCGGTGGTGAACCTCCGCCGCGCGGACTCCGGCCCCGGGCTGCGCGCCGAAGGCGACCAGGTGGTCGACCTCGACGACCAGCTCGCGGTGATGACCGCGCTGCGCGACGAGGGCAAGATCGGCGCGATCGGCCTGAGCGCCGTCTCGCTCGACACCCTGCGCCGCGCGCTCCCGGCCGGCGTCGTCTGCGTCCAGAACTCCTACAGCCTGGTCGCGCGCGAGGACGAGGAGCTGCTCGCACTCTGCGTCGCCGAGAACATCGCCTGGGTGCCGTTCTTCCCGCTGGGCGGCGCCTTCCCCGGCCTGCCCAAGGTGACCGACGCCCCGGAGGTGCACGCGGCGGCCGAGGCGCTCGGTGTCACGCCCGCGCAGATCGGCCTCGCCTGGCTGCTGCACCACACCCCGAACACCGTGCTCATCCCGGGCACCGCGGACCCGGCCCACCTGGCGGCCAACGTCGCCGCGGGCGCGATCCGCCTGGACCCGGCGACACTGGCCGCACTGGACGCGGTCAAGTCCCGCACCGGCGACTTCGAACTCTGATCCCCCGTCCTGCCCGGAGCCGAAGGGGCTCGGGAGCGGCAATGGCGCGGGTGGTGCGTCCGTTCCGTCGGCCGGCGCGGGAGTCGGGGGCTGAACGGGGCACGGGGCGGGGGCCGCTCCGGCAGGATGTGGGGGGAGCGAGGGGGGACCGTATGGGTGGGAGGCCGCTCGGATACGGCGAGGCGCTGCGCCGGCTGCGGGACGCGCAGAAGAGCGCGAAGGGCGTGTCGCTCTACTCGCGGTACGTGAACCGGCCGGTGGGGCGGGTGCTGGCGGCCGGGGCGTACCGGGCGGGGCTGAGCCCGAACCAGGTCACCCTGGTCAGTGCCGCGTGCAGCGCCTTCGGGGTGGCCGCGGTGGCGGTGGCGCGGCCGTCCTGGCCGCTCGCCGTGGCCGTGTACGCCGCCCTCGCCGTCGGCTTCGCCTTCGACTCCGCCGACGGCCAACTCGCCCGGCTGCTGGGCAAGGGCGGCCCGGCGGGGGAGTGGCTGGACCACGTGGTGGACTGCGCGAAGATCACCGCGCTGCACGCCGCCGTGCTGATCACCTTCTACCGGCACTTCCGACTGCCGGGCGACGGCTGGCTGCTGGTTCCCCTCGGCTTCCAACTCGCGGCCGTCCTGGTCTTCTTCGGCGGTCTGCTGACGGACAAGCTGAAACCGAAGGGGAGTTCGGGCCCGGCGGCCGCGCCGTCACGGCTGCGCGCGGTCGCGCTGCTGCCGGTCGACTACGGCGTGATGTGCGCGGTGTTCCTGCTGCTCGGCAGCGAACGGGCCTTCCGCTACGGCTATACCGCGCTGTTCGCGGTGCACGCGCTGTTCCTCGCGGCCTTCCTCACCAAGTGGTTCCGCGAGCTCACCGCGCTTCAGCGCCAGGCGGGTTGACCGGCGGCGCCCCGGCCGCCGCCGCGCTCGCGCCGCTCCCGGCGCCGCCGGCCGGACCGGTGAGGAGGTCGAGGGCGCGGCGTAACTGGGTACTGGAGGTGTGCACCGTGTAGGGGAAGTAGACGATCTCCACGCCGACCGTCGCGAACCTCTCCTCCAGCCGCCGCCCCTTGTCGGTGCCGCGCCAGTCGTCGCCCTTGAACAGCACGTCGAAGCGCACCTGGCGCCAGGTCTCCAGCTTGTCCGGCACGGTCTCCACGAACGCGGCGTCCACGAACCGCACGCTGCGCACGATCTCCAGCCGCTCCACCAGCGGCACCACCGGGGTACGCCCCTTGGCGAGCCGGGCCATCTCGTCGGAGACCACCCCCGCCACCAGGTAGTCGCACTGGCTGCGCGCGTGCCGCAGGATGTTCAGATGGCCCACGTGGAAGAGGTCGTAGACCCCCGGCGCGTAGCCGACCCGGTGCAGCATCATTCGACCCCCAGCCGTACAACGCTCCCCAGCGCTGCCGAGTCTCAGACGATAGCCGGACGTATCGCGGTCAAAGGGGGATTCGCGGAATTCCGAACTTCAACGCTTGGCAAGCCCAGGTGTGGGGAGCGCGTGAACGACTAAGGTGTGCACTTGTCTGGATCGGGGGCACGTCCCGGGGGGAAGGAACACTTCGTGGGTTCGTCGGGTCTGCGCCGCCGGCTGCTGCTGGTCTCCACCAACTACGCGCCGGAGCACGCCGGGATAGGGCCGTACGCCACGCAGATCGCCGAGCACTGGGCGGCCGGCGGGGCGGAGGTGCACGTGCTCACCGGCATGCCGCACTACCCGGCGTGGAAGCTCGACCCCGCGTACGACGGGGTGCGGCGGGTCGAGGAGGACCGGGCCGGGGTACGGGTGCACCGGCGCGGACACGCGGTGCCCGCGCGGCAGACCGCGCTGCGCCGGGCCACGTTCGAGGTGAGCGTGCTGCGCGGCGGGCGCGACGAACCGGCCGGGATGGGGCGGCCCGACGTGGTGTTCGCGCAGATGCCGAGCCTGGCCGGCGGCGTGCTCGGGGCGCGGCTGGCCGAGCGCCACCAGGTGCCCTTCGTGCCGATCGTGCAGGACCTGATGGGCGCCGCGGCCGCGCAGAGCGGGATACGCGGCGGCGGGCCCGCCGCACTGGCCGCCGGGCTCGTCGAGAAGTACGCGCTGCGGCGGGCCGCGCTCGTCGGGGTGATCCACGAGTCGTTCACGGCGAAGGTGGCCGCGATGGGGGTGCCGCCCGAGCGGATACGGGTGGTGCCGAACTGGTCGCACGTACAGCGCCCTTCGCGGCCCCGCGCGGAGATGCGGGCCCGGCTGGGGTGGCGGCCCGGGCAGACCGTGCTGCTGCACTCCGGGAACATGGGGCTCAAGCAGGGCCTCGACGTCCTGGTCGAGACGGCGCGTTCGGCCCCCGAGACCCGGATCGTCCTGATGGGCGAGGGCAACCAGCGCGAGCACCTGCGCTCGCTCGCGGGCAGCCTGCCCAACCTGGACTTCCTCGCCCCGGCCACCGACGACGAGTTCCCCGAGGTGCTGGCCGCCGCCGACTTCCTCCTGGTCACGCAGCGGGCCTCGGTCCGCGACATGAGCCTGCCGTCCAAGCTCACCTCCTACTTCGCGGCCGGGCGCCCCGTGATCGCCTCGGTCTCCGCGGACAGCGGCACCGCCCAGGAGGTGCTGCGCTCCGGCGCCGGCGTCGTCGTCGCGCCCGAGTCCCCGGGGGAGTTGCTCGCCGCGGTCCAGGCGCTCGCCCTTGACCCCACCCGCACCGCCGTCCTCGCCGCGGCCGGCCCGGTCTACGTCGACGCGCACCTCTCCCGCGATGCCGGGCTCGGCCGTATCGACGCGTTGCTCTCCGAGGCGCTGGCCGAACGCGCCCCCGCGGCAGCCGAGTCCACCGCTCCCGCGCCGGGCCCGGTGCCTACTGCCGTGGCGGAGGCGGAAGTTGCCGAGCAGCCCGACGCGCCCGGAGTCCCGGCGGAGCCTGCGGTCGGGGCGGTCGGGGCCGGCCGGGGAGACGAGGCCGCCTCCGGGCAGCCGGTCGAGGCCGCGCCGGTCGTCTCAGACGGCGCATCGGATACCGCCCCCGGTAAGGACGTTGGGGCCGAGACCGGCGTTCAGGGGCGTACGGAGCCGGGCCCGGCGCCTGCCGTTCCGCCCGCTGTTCCGCCCGCCGTTGCCCCTCCCGTTCCGCCCGCTGTTCCGCCGGCTGTTCCGCCTGCGGTGGCGGAGCCGGACGGCCGGGCGGTGCCCGCGAGGCCCGCGCACGTACCGGCGGTGCCCGACGAGGCCCCGGGCGCGGAAGGCGCGCCGCCGTCGGCAGGAGCGGTCGCGCCGCCGCGGCCCGTGGCTCCGCCACCGCCGGCCGCGCCGCCTCGCCCTTCTGCCCCGCCGCGCCCCTCCGCTCCGCCCCAGGCCGGTGCGGAGCCGCCGGAGGCGGGGCCCGACCCGGAGCCGACCGGTACCGACGCCGGCCTGGCTGCGGACGCGGACGCCGAGCCGGACCCGGACCCGGCAGCGGTCGGCGCCGACCCCGTCGCGGGACCGGGCGAGGCGGACTCCGACGCGGGCCCGGAGACGGGCCCGGAAACGGAAACGGGCGAGGCGGACCCCGAAGCCGTCGCCGGGAGCGAGGAGCCGGAGGTGCCCGCGGGGGCGCCCGCGGGGGAAGGCGGGGCCGGCCGTGAGCGGTGAACTGCGGGACGACGGCGAGGACGTGGACCTCGTCCGCGACCAGGTACGGCAGATCGTCCGGTACAAGGGCCTGATCGCGGCCGGCCTGGTGGTGGGCCTGGCCGGCGGCGCCTTCCTCGCCCTGGGCGGCGCGAACACGTACGCCGCGAGCAGTTCCGTGATGGTGCGGGCGGCGACCGCGGACCCGTTCGCCGCGGGCGCTACGCCCGACAAGGGCATCGACATCGGCACCGAGCGCCAGTCCGCGATGAGCACGACCGTCGCCGAGGCCGCCGCGAAGGAGGTGAAGCAGCCGGTCAAGAAGCTCCAGCACTGCCTCCAGGTGACGAACCCGCCCAACACGCTCGTCCTGCGCTTCACTTGCGCCGCTCCCGACGGCGAGGACGCGGCCGCGTGGGTCAACGCGTTCACCAAGTCCTACCTGAACGACCGGGAGTCGGCGACCAAGGCCACCATCAAGAAGATGGTGAAGGGTTACCAGGACCAGCTCGACCCGCTGGTCAAGCAGCGCAAGGACCTGCTCGACCAGATAGACGCCACCACCGACAGCCAGGTCATCGGCACCCTCGTGTCCGTGCAGACCAACCTGCTCAGCCGGATCACCGAACTCAACGGCGACATCAGCGGGTTACGGGCGCTCGACACCACCCCGGGCGTGGTGATCAAGCCCGGCGCGGTGCCGGACGCGCCGACCGGCCCCGGGACGACGCTGATGCTGGGCCTCGGCGCCGCCGTCGGACTCGCGCTCGGCCTGCTCGCCGCGTGGCTGCGGCTGGTCTTCGACCCGCGACCGCGCTCCGCGGGCGAGGTCACCCGCGTGATGGACGCACCGGTGCTCGGCACCCTGCCCGGCGGGCGCGGCCGCCGCGGCCCCCGCGGCCGGCAGGGCCCGGCCGGCCCCCAACCGCTGCTCGCCGAGGGCCAGTCCACCGGCCGGCTCGCCGAGGAGTACCGGGCGATCGCGTTCCGGCTCAGCCACGACCGGCGGTTCGCCGCACGCCGCAGGCTGCTGGTGGTGGAGCCGCGCGGCAGCAGTGACACCGCGGCCGCGGTCGCCGTCAACCTCTCCGCGTCCTTCGCCGAGATGGGCAAGGAGGTGCTGCTCGTCGAGGCCGACCTGCGCACCCCGTCGCTGTCCGGGCGGCTGCGCTCGGCCGACCCCGGCCGCCCCGGCTGGGCCCGCACCCCGGGCCTGGCCGAAGGGGGTTGGCCCGCCGGGCTCCAACTGCCGGTGGACACCGGCGAGTACGGCTCCTTCGACCTCGTGCCCGGCCGCCGTGTACCCAACGTGGCCCGCGCCCTGACCTCCGGCCAGGCCGGCCGGCTCTTCGCCGAGGCCGACGACCCCGGCACCGTCGTGGTCGTCCTCGCCCCGCCCGTGCTGTCCTACGCCGACGCGCTCGCGCTCGCCGACCGGGTGGAGGGCGTGGTCGTGGTCTGCGACCCGGCCGAGGTGCGCCGCGAAGACCTGGCCCGGGTCAGGGAGTTGGTCGCGGGGGCTGGCGGCGCCGTACTCGGTGCGGTGCTGCACCGCGCCCCGGCCGCGCCCGGCCGCTCCCGGTTCCTGCCGGGCCGCCCGCGCTCGGGCCGCCGCGCCGCCGCGCCCGCCTCCGCCCGTGACGTCGCGCCCACCGAGCCCTTCCCCGCCGCCCCGGAGCGCCACCCGGTCCCTTGACCGGCCCCGGACCGCGGCCCGCCGCGGCCCCCGGGGCCGAACCCCCGCAGCGCGCTGCCCCGTACGGCGCCTCCTACGGCAACGCGTCCGGCAGTCCTTACGACGCTCCCTACGACGACCTGTACGGCGATCCGCGCGAAGCCCCGTACGAAGGGCTCGCCGAGACCCCGGACCTGGTCGAAGTCCCGTACCGGCAAGCCCACTTGGCCGTCGATGCCGACTTCGGCACCGACGTCAGCACCGACAGCGGCACCGACAACGACAGCGACACGGACGCCGGCACGGACCCGGACGGGCCGCGCGGCAGGCGCCGCGGGTTGGCCGCCGTCGTCAGCTCCGTCGCCGACCAGGGCGTCGCCGCCTTCACCAACATCATCGTGCTGGTGGTCGCCGCCCGGCTCTCCACGGCGGCCGGCTTCGCGGTGTTCTCGATGGTCTACATGGTCTTCACGGTGCTGCTCGGCGTGAACGTCTCCTACGTCGGCCAGGCCCTCGTGCTGGAGCGCGGCTCGCGCCGGGTACGGGCCGCCTGCCGGTCCGCCGTGGCGTTCACCGCGACCGCGTCCGCCGTCCTCGGCTGGGGCATGGCCGCCGGGCTGCTCCTCGTCCCCGGCTCCACCGCGCGCGGGCTGGCCGTACTCGGCCTGGTGCTGCCGGTGGTGCTCACCCAGGACGGCATGCGGTACTGCTTCTCCGCGCTGCGGCTGCCGCACCTCGCGCTGGCCGCCGACACCGTACGGCTGCTGGTCGCGGTGCCCGCGCTGGCCGTGCAGCCGCACGGCGCGGGCGCGGTACGGCTGGTGGCCGTGTGGGGGGTGTCCGGGGTGCCCGCGCTGCTGGTGGGCGCCGCGCTGCTGCGGAGCCGGCTGCGGGCCGCGCCCGGCGAGGTACGGCCGCCGGTGGACATCAGGCCGTACGTCCGGCGCGGCCACCTCGGGCAGCGGTTCGTGGTCGAGTTCGGCGTCGGCAACGCCACCAGCCAGCTCGCCGTGGTCGGCCTCGGCCTGTTCGCGGCGCCGCTCGCGGTGGGCGCCCTGCGCGGCGCGACCACCCTGTTCGGGCCGATGAACGTGCTGTTCAACTCGGCCACCGCGTTCGGGCCGCCGCTGCTGAACCGCGTGCGCGGCACCACGCGCAAGGTGCGCGCCACCGCCGTGCTCGCCGTCGCGCTCGCCGCGGTCGCCACCGCGTGGACGGCCGTGCTCATGCTGCTGCCCGCCCACGCCGGCCGGGCGCTGCTCGGCGACACCTGGGCCGCGTCCTCCGGGCTGCTGCCCGCCTCCGGCAGCCAGTACGCGTGCATCGCGCTCGGCACCAGCGCCCTGCTGACCCTCCGCGTGCTGCGGCCGCGCGCGACCCTCCCCATCCAGGTGGTCTTCTCCCTCGCCTCGGTGCTCTTCATGCTCGGCGGCTACCGCCTCGACGGCGTGCTCGGCGCCGCCTGGGGCCTCGCCCTCGGCTCCGCGCTCAAGGCGATCGCGCTGTGGCTGCGCATCACCGCCGAGCGCCGTAGGCCCGGGAGGAGGGTCACTTCCGACCCCCTCCCGGGCGGGTCCGCGGCTCCGGAGGACCTGTCGGCCGGTTCTGCCTGAAGCCGGGCGGCTGCGGTCAGACGCCGGCGAGGTGCTGCTTGCTGTCGTCGAGTTTGTCGTCGAGCCGCTCGCCCTCGATGTCGGGGTCCGGCACGTAGCGGGCGAACCAGCGCGGGTGGTGCCAGGCCCTGGCGCCGAGGATCGCCATGGCGGCGGGGACCAGGGTGAGGCGGACCACGAAGGCGTCGACGAGGACTCCGACGGCGAAGCTGAAGCCGATCTCCTTGGTGGTCGGATCGGGAGCGAAGATGAACGCCACGAAGATCGACGCCATGATCAGCGCGGCCGCGCTGACCACGCGGGCGGACAGCCCGGTGCCCAGGACCGCCGCGCGGCGGGCGTCGCCGGTCCTGCTGAACTGCTCCTTGATCCGCGAGACGACGAAGACCTCGTAGTCGCTGGACAGCCCGAACATGATCGCCAGCAGGATGACGGGCAGGAAGCTGAGGGTCTGGGTCGGCTCGATGCCCAGCAGGCTCTTGCACCATCCCCACTGGAAGACGGCGACCTGGGCGCCGAACGCCGCGCCCGCCGAGAGCAGGAAGCCGAGGATGGACTTGATCGGCACGATGATGGTGCGGAAGGCGAACGTGAGCAGCACGAACGCCAGGGCGACGACGGTGACCAGGAAGGTCGGCAGGGCGTCGGCGAGTTTGGCGGACACGTCGATGTTGGTGGCGGTGACACCGCCGACCAAGAGGTGGGCACCGGTGCCGGCCTCCAGGGTGGTGCGCTGGTCGCGGATGTGGTGGACGAGGTCGGTGGTGGCGGCGTCGTTGGGGCCGGTGGTCGGGATGACGTTGATCAGGGCCATGTCGTGCGTCGTGACGGCGACCGAGGACGAGGCGACGCCGGGTACCTTGCTGATCGCGGCACTGATCTGCTGGGCCTGGCCGGTGGTGGCCACGTCGTCGGCCACGACGGTCAGGGTGCCGTTGTAGCCGGGACCGAAGTGCTCGGTGGTCAGGTCGTAGGCGCGGCGGGAGGTGTCGCTGGTGGGCAGGGCGCTGCTGCCGGGCAGGCCGAGGTCCATGCTCGCCGCCGGGATGGCCAGCCCGCCCAGGGCTATGACGCCGATGGCCAGGACCGGGACGCGGCGGCGGACGACCCAGCGGGCCCAGCGGGTGCCGGCCAGCTTGTCGGGGTCGGTGGCGGCGGTGCGGGCGGCCGGCTGGGCGCGCCGCAGCAGCGGCAGGCGGCTGAAGCGGGCCGCTCCGCGCCTGCCGAGGATGCCGAAGACGGCGGGTACCAGGGTCAGGGCCACCAGCAGGGCCAGGGCGACGGTGGCGGCTGCGGCCAGGCCCATCGTGGTCAGGAAGGGGATGCCGACGACCGCGAGTCCGCACAGGGCGATGATGACGCTCAGCGCGGCGAAGACCACCGAGCTTCCCGCGGTGCCGGCCGCGCGGCCGGCGGCTTCCTCGGGGTCGCGGCCCTCCAGGAGGAAGGTGCGGTAGCGGGCCAGGATGAACACGGCGTAGTCGATGCCGCAGGACAGGCCGAGCATGGTGGCCACCGAGGTCGATGCGGCGGCGATGTCCGTGACCGCGGACAGCGCGGTGATCCCCATCATCGTGGTGACCAGTCCGAACACGGCGGTGACGATCGGCAGGCCGGCCGCGACCAGCGAGCCGAACGTCAGGCACAGGATGACCAGCGCGACTCCGATGCCGACGGCCTCGGAGCTGGCTCCGGCGGCGGCCTTGGGATAGACCGAGCCGCCGAACTCCACCTGCACTCCTGCGTCGCGGGCGGCCGAGACGGCCGGGTCCAGCTGGTCCAGGGTGCCGCTCTTCACCTCCGCGGCCTGCGCGTCGTAGGTGACGGTGCCCAGCGCGATCCGCTTGTCGGGTGAGACGGTCCTGGCCTGGAAGGGGTTGGAGGCGCTGGTGACCTGGCTGACCTTGCCGAGCGCGGTGACCGCCCGGTCGATCGCGGCCTGGTTCCCGGCGCTGGTGATGTTCCCGTCCTTGACCGCGAACACCACCTGCGTGGAGGCCCCGGAGGCGGCGGGCAGCTTCTCCTTCAGCAGGGTGAGGGTCTGCTGCGCCTCGGTACCGGGGATGGTGACCGTGTCCGTGGTCTTGCCGCCGCTCGCGCCGGCGATCACGATCGCCGCGACGACGACCGCCACCCACGCCGCCAGCGTCTTCCAGCGGTTGCGGAAGCACCAGCGTGCAAGGCGGTACAGGTAGGTGGACAAGGCGGGACTCCTTGCTCGTCTCAGGAAAGGGGGGCGCAGCGGTCGCGTCCCCCACCACCGCCTCGATTGCCACCATAGGCAAACTTATCCTGAGTGGCAAATATGCCGCCCCTGCTATACTCCCGCCATGGCTGAAGCAGTGACGTCGCTCCGCGAACGGTCCAAGGCCAAGCGCCGGGCCGCCATCCAGCGGGCCGCGCTGCGCCTGTTCACCGAGCGCGGCTACGAGGGTGCCACCATCGCCGACATCGCCGAGGCGGCCGAAGTCGCTCCCCGGACCGTGCGGATGTACTTCCCCAACAAGATCGATATCGCGACGTCGGCCGCCGACGACATCGCCACGCACGTGACCGCGGTGTTCAAGGCGCACCCCGACCTGTCGTTCAGCGAGGCCATCGACCGGTGGATGCTCGCCGAAGCCGACACCACCGATCCGGAACTGGCGCAGCTGGTGGCCGCCATGTACGACGCCAACCCGACTCTGCAGGCCGTCTCCGGCACACACTCGGCCGCCGCCAGCCAATCCGGCGAACCCGCCCTCCTCGCGGAACTCGGCCTCGCCCCCGACGACCCCCTCCTCCCCGTCGTCACCGCCGCCATCAGCTCCGCCATCGGCGAGTACGTGACCACCGCCCTCAAGAACGGCGTCCCGCACGAGCCCCACCAGCGGTTCATGCGCTACCTGCGCAGGATGATCAGCGCCGCCCGCGACAGCTGACCTCACACGGCAACACGGCTAGCGCAGCGTTCGGCGGGGGTTCCTGGTGAACGTGGCGACCAGTGCCAGGCAGAGCAGGGCGATGCCGATGCGGCCCGCGGCCTGGAGGAGGGGGCCGCGCAGGAGGATGAAGGAGTAGCCCGCGGCCATCGGCACCACGACGGCCGCGAGCGTGCCCGGGCGGCTGCCCTCGGAGGTGCGGCGCGCGTAGCGGATGTCGATCCGCGAGCAGGCGTACCCGAGCAGAAGGAAACCGCCGGTCATGCCCAACGGGCCGAAGTCCAGCCATAGTTCGGCCCACAGCGGGGACGAGAGGTTGGTGTTGGTCATGCCCATCCAGCGGCCGACCAGCACCCCGGAGTCGAGCGGCTTGCCGTGCCACACCGAGCGCGGCACGAAGAAGAAGACGTCGGCGGCGAGTTGGCGCCCGTGCGTGTGCCCGGTGCCGGACTCCACGTAGGTGAGGGTGTTGGCGAACATGCCGACCTGGTCGTAGTCCTTGATGGTCAGCGGGTCGAGCACCGAGGTGGACTGCACCGGGTGGTAGCCGCCCGAGTCGTAGCGGAACCGGTCCAGGAACGGGAAGAGCAGCAGCGCCGCGACGACCCCGCCGACCAGCGCGGTGCGATAGACCGCGGGGCTGCGCGGGAACGCGGTGAACAGGATCGAGAAGACCACCGTCAGGAACCAGTAACGCGGGTTGGAGACGGGGTTGTTGACGATGACGTTGATGACGACCAGGCCGCCGAGCGCGACCAGCGCGGGCAGGTTGCGGCGGGCCCGGCGGGAGGTCGTCATCCAGCGGATCAGGATCAGCAGCGCCAGCAGCGCGGGCACCGTGCCGAACCCGCGGATGAACGCCGAGCCGACGTGGCTGTCACCGCCGGCCCCGGTCAACCCGCTGGCCTGTACGGTCTCGCTGATGTCCTGGCGGCTGGTGAAGAACACCGCGGGGCCGCCGAGTTCGACGATGCACAGCGCGCTGCCGGCGTACGCGAGGAGGATCAGCAGCCACAGCCGCTGCCGGGCCACCTGCGCCTGCGGGCGGGGCCGCCGTAACCGGTCGGGCGGCTGGAAGCGGGCCGCCAGCGCGCCCACGTCGTAGGCGACGCAGCCGACCAGGGTGAGCGAGATCGCCAGCACCGTGTCGGAACGCGTACCGACCACCGGGGTCGGCACCTGCCCGATCACCTCCTGGGCGAGCGGCGCCACCCCCATCGCCACGTAGCCGAACAGCCAGAACGCGCCCTGTACGAGGCGCCGCCGCCGGCTCAGCACCATCGCGCACAGCCGCCCGCCCGCGTAGCAGGTCAGCGCCAGTTGCAGCCAGAACCCGGTGTCGCGCAGGCCGGGGCCCGGTTGTGTCAGGACGTAGCCGGGCAGCAGCACGACGACGGAGATCACCAGGGGTACGGCCAGCGCCCGCGACAGCACGGCTCGCGACAGTACGACCCGTGGCGCGGCCCGCGGGTCCTGCGTGGCCCGCGCCTCCCGCGACACGTCGAGCGCCATGGCCCCCCTTCCCCTGCGCGAGTCTAGGCCGCGCGGGCGGGGGAGGGGGCGGGTACGCGAGGGTCGGCCCGGCACCGTTCAGGGCCCGGCACCGTTCAGGCCCGGCACCGTTCGGGGCCCCGCACCGTTCGCGGACCTGTCCCGTCCAAGTCCCGGCGCCGCGATCCCCGCCCGGGTCAGGAACCGTCGAACGCCGCCTGGAGCGCGGCGATGTCGAGCTTGCCCATCTTCATCATCGCCGCCATCGCGCGGTCGGCCTTCTCCCGGTCCTGGTCGCCGAGCAGCGCGCTCATGACGCTGGGCACGACCTGCCAGGACACCCCGAACCGGTCCTTCACCCAGCCGCACGGCCCCTCCTGCCCGCCGCCCTCGGTCAGCCGGGACCAGTAGTAGTCGACCTCGGCCTGGTCGGCGCAGTCGATCTGGAACGAGATCGCCTCGCTGAAGGTGAACTGCGGCCCGCCGTTGAGCCCGAGGAACTGCTGCCCGTTGAGCGTGAACTCCACGGTGATCACCGCGCCCGTCTCACCGGGCCCGGACTCCGTGTAGCGGGCGACCGAGCCGCGCGAGGAGTCCTTGAACACCGACAGGTAGAAGTCCGCCGCCTCTTCCGCCTGGCCGTCGAACCACAGACACGTGGTGAGCTTTCCGCTGGTCATCGCTTCCTCCGTGGTCGTACGCGGGTGGCGGGCAGCGGATGCCGCCGCGCCGTCGTCCCGCCGTCGCGTCCTTGCACCCCTTAGGACGGTCCGGCGCCGCGAAACTCATCGGCCGCGCGGAAGACGGCGCCGCGGTGCGCCGCCCGCGTCGTCAGCCTTTCCTGCCGCGGAGCCTGCGGACGAGCCCGCCCAGCGGGGTGCGGCCGCCGCTCGCCGGGCCGGCCGAGGGCGGCGCGCCGCGCCCCACGCGCACGGACAGGTCCTCCCCGCCCTTCGTCCAGTACGGCTGTACGGTCCGCTCGCCACCCGCCGGGTGCGGCCGGGCCGCCGGGGGCGAGACCAGCTCCGGCGCCCGCCGCCCGCCGAGCCGGGCCGTCTTCGTCCAGCCGAGGGCGGCCAGCCGGACATGGAAGTCCCACGCCCCGTCGGCGAGCGGCCGTCCTGACACGACGCTCGCCGGGTCGAGGACGGCGGTGCCGGACACCGTCACGGTCTCGACGCCGACGTCCCCACCGTCCCCACCGTTCCCGACGTCCCCACCGGCACCCGCGGAAACGCGTTCCACCGTGCAGTCGGTCTCCAGCGGATACCGCGCCCCGGTCTCCCGTTCCCGCAGCACCAGCGTCGCCCGCGCCCGCTCGGCGCAGGCCGCGCCCGTCAACTCCCGCTCCCCGAAAGCCCGGTGCAGCTCGGGCGACACCCCGGAGGGCGCCAACCGCTCCTGTCCCGGGACGAGTTCGACCGGCCGACCGTCGGCCACCAGGGTCGCGGTGAACGTCACCGCCAGCGTGCCGTCCGCCCGCCAGGCGACGTCGAGCAGCGTCGGCAGGCAGGCCAACGACCTTTCCCAGCGGACGAGTTCGACCAGATCATCGGTCCGCCCGGTGCGCACCAGCGCCAGCGTCAGCCGCTGGTGGGCCGGCAGCCCCTCGGCGGCCGTGGCGGACGCACTCTCCTCCAGGGTCCGCCTGATCTCGGCGAGCAGCGCCGCCCGCTCCGCCTCGTCCGCGTCGAGCAGCCGGGCGCCGCCGATCCGGTCCAGCACCTCCACCCGCAGCCAACGGCGGTGCAGCCGGTCGCGGGCCGCGCCCGGCGCGGTGAGCGCGTCGGCCGCCGCCATCACCTCGCGCAGCCCCGCGTAGTACGCGGCCGGAGTGGTCGGCATGGCGGGCGTGGCGGGCGTGGCGGGCGCCGCACCGGCCGGCTTCCGCGCGGGCGCGTAGGAGCAGCAGACGTACGACCCGAGGACGGCGGTGCGGCGGGCGCGCAGCAGCGCGGCCACGGTGAACGCCTGATCGTCGAAGGGCGCGGCGCAGGAGCCGAACCGCAGGCCGTGCCGGCGCACCATGGCGGTGTCGAAGAGCTTGTCCGTGGTGAGGCTGTCGCCCAGCGGGTCCCGGCTGAGCTTGGCGTCCGGCCGGTCGCGCGCGTACAGCTCCTGCGGGACCGGCCGCCCCTTCGCGCCCGCCAGCCGGCCCGCCACCACGTCGGCGTCGTGCTCCAGGCCGTACGCGTACAGGCGGCGCAGCGCCTCGGGGGCGAGCCGGTCGCCCGCGCGGAGGAAGAGCAGGTACGCGCCGCGGGCCTCGGCCGCCGCCGTGTCGCGCGGGTCCGCCCCGGTCCGTACGACGCGTACGCCCGCGGGCGGCGGTTCCGGTACGGCGTCGGTGGGGCGGGCCGCGACGAGGGTTTCGACGGCGCCCTCCGCCCAGTCCTGCGCGGCCACCGACGCGAGGCTCGCCGCCACCTGCCCGGCGTCGTCGCCCGCCCGCACGATGACGCTGACCCGGGGGCCGGCCGGCAGCGCGGGTTCGTGGCCCGGCTCCACCAGCAGCACGACCGCGGCAGCCGCACCGCCACCATCGGCGGCGCCGCCACCGGGCGCCCCCGCCGCGCCCCGCGCAGCGGATTCCTCGGGGGCGGCGCCGACGCGCAGCCCGCCCACCGCCGCGGTCGGCACGGCCGGCCCGCCGGCCGGCGCCGTCAGGTCCGTGGTGCGGTCCAGCCCCGGTCCCAGCACGCGGACCTGGACCTCCCAGGCCCCCGCGTCCGGCGGGCTGCCGCCGGCCGCGCGGCGCGGGTCCACCGTCGCCGTCGCCCGTATCACCGGGCGCAGCCGCTCCACCCCGTCGGCGCGCGGCGGCAGTTCCTCCCACACCACCTCCACGTCCCGCGGGAGCATCCACTTCACGGCGGTGCCCCGGTGGCGCAGCAGCACGTCCACGCGGAAGCGGGTGAGGTGGTCGGTGAGGTCCACCGGTTCCAGGCCCGGTTCCAGGCCCGGCTCCAGGCCCAGGCCCAGGCCCGGCTCCAGGCCCCGGCCCAGGCCCTCGGTCAGTCGTGGGTCGAGCAGGTACCTGCCGTCGCGCCGCTCCACCGTCAGCGCGGTGCCCTCGTCTCCGTAGCCGAACGACGCCTCGAACTCCAGGCGCAGCCGCTCGCGGTGGAAGGAGGCGCCGGTCAGTGTCGCGTCGGCGCGCAGGGTGTCGGCGCGGCGGCCCAGGGTGAGCAGATCGGCGGTGCGGGCGGCCCGCACCAGGTCGGCGCGTACGCGTTCCAGCCCGACGAGCCCGTCGTGGACCGCCGGCGTCAGGTAGTCGGCCGCGACCGAGCGCAGCGCCTCCACCAGCCGGTCGCGGTAGTCGCCGTCGGGGTAGGCGGGGAAGATCGGCTCGCTGAGGTACTTGACCATGTCGGCCCGCCAGAACCGGCGCAGCCACGTGTCGCGGACCGGGCCCGGCTCGGTCTCGGCGAGCAGCGCGTCGAAGATCTCGCGGAGGTTGCCGGCGTAGGAGTCCGGGTCGAGCCGGTCGGGTGTCGCGTGCCCGCCGTCCTCGCGTTCGAGGTAGTAGTAGCAGGGGTAGTCGCCGACGATCGACACGGACGCGGCGCGCAGCACCGCCGGCACCATGAACAGCAGGTCCTCGCCGACGTAGTGGCCCACCGGGAAGCGGATGCCCTGCTCGCGCAGGAAGGCCGTGCGGTACATCTTGTGCACGGTGAGGCTGTCGTGCAGCGGGGCGGTCCGGTAGGTCACCGACTCCCGGTTGCGGCTCATCAGCGCCTGCGGGGCCCCGCGCAGCCGGTGGGTGATGGTGACCTTGCCGATCACGATGTCCGAGCCGTTGCGGCGGCCCACCGCGTACATCCGCTCCAGGGCTTCCGGGCCCAGGCTGTCGTCGTGGTCGACGAACTGGACGTACTCGCCGCGCGCCATGTCGACGGCCACGTTGCGCGGGTGTCCCGGCCAGCCGGTGTTCTCCAGCCGCACCACGCGGAAGAGCGGGTCGGCGGCGGCCAGTTCCTCCAGGCGGTCGGGGGTGGAGTCGGTCGAGCCGTCGTCGACGAACAGCACCTCGAAGTCGGCGCGTGCCATGGTCTGGCTCTTCAGTGCGGCGATGAGTGGTTCGATCAGTGCACCCGTGTTGTAGGTGGGCACGATGACGGTGACCTGCAATGACACGCTGTTCTCCAGGAAATGGTGCAGAAACTCGCTATCGAATGACCGTCCTGTATGTGCGCTTTGGTCTCCTTTCGGCCGCGCCGGCCCGGCGGCATCAGCGGCCACCGGTGTTGAGGCGGGCGGCCTGGCGGGTGAGGTGGTTGCGTTCGGCGAGGGTGGGGGCCTTTCGGGCGGCTTCGGCGTAGAGGCGGGCCGCGGTGGAGCGGTCGCCGTCGCGTTCGTGCAGGTAGGCGGCGACGGCGGTGTGGCGGGGGAGGGAGTCGTCCAGGTCGGCGAGCGCGGCCAGGCCGGCCCGGGGGCCGTCGGCCTCGCCGACGGCGACGGCGCGGTTGAGCCGGACCACCGGGCTGTCGGTCAGCCGCACCAACTCGTCGTACCACTCGACGATCTGCACCCAGTCGGTCTCCTCCGCGACGGCCGCGTCGGCGTGCAGCGCCGCGATGGCGGCCTGGGCCTGGAACTCGCCCAGCCGGTCGCGGCCGAGGGCCGCCTGGAGGATCTGCACGCCCTCGGCGATCGCCCGGGTGTCCCACTTGCCGCGGTCCTGCTCGGCCAGCGGCACCAGGCTGCCGTCGGGCGTGGTCCGGGCCGCGCGGCGGGCGTGGTGCAGCAGCATGAGCGCGAGCAGCCCCGCCACTTCGGGGTGGTCGATCGCGGCCGAGAGCTGCCGGGTGAGCCGGATCGCCTCGGCGGCGAGGTCGATGTCGCCGGAGTAGCCCTCGTTGAAGACCAGGTAGAGGACTCGCAGCACCGTGGCCACGTCGCCGGGCCGGTCGAACCGTACGCCGGAGACGGTCCGCTTGGCCCGGCTGATCCGCTGCGCCATCGTCGGCTCCGGCACCAGGTACGCGGCGGCGATCTGCCGGGTGGTCAGCCCGCCGACGGCGCGCAGCGTGAGCGCCACCGCGGAGGACGGGGTCAGCGACGGGTGGGCGCACAGGAAGTACAGCCGGAGCGTGTCGTCCACCGCGGACGCGGGCCCGGGCGGCGGCTCCTCGTCGACGCGGTCCTCGCGCCGGCGCCGGGCGGAGTCCGCCCGGGTCGCGTCGAGGAACCGCCGCCAGGCCACCGTGACCAGCCAGCCCTTCGGGTCCCGCGGGGGATCGGCCGGCCAGACCCGGACCGCCTCGACCAGCGCGTCCTGGACCGCGTCCTCGGCCGCCGCGAAGTCCGCTCCGCGGCGGACGAGGATGCCGAGCACGCCCGGGGTGAGGCTCCGGAGCAGGGCCTCGTCCATGTCGGCGGTCACTCGGTGATGGTGGGCGGCTCGGTCAGGAACGGGCGCAGCTCCAGCCACTCGTGGATCGGCTTCCCGCCGGCGCCGGGCGCGGCCGACAGCTCCCCGGCCAGCTCGACCGCGCGCGCGTAGCTGTCGACGTCGATCACCATCCAGCCGGCGATCAGGTCCTTCGTCTCGGCGAAGGGGCCGTCGGTGACCGGCGGCCGGCCCTCGCCGTCGTACCGGACGAAGGTCCCCTCCGGGGCGAGCGCCTGGCCGTCGACGAACTCGCCGGTCTTCTCCAGCCGGGCCGCGAAGTCGTTCATGTACCCGATGTGGTCGGAGATCTCCTGCGGCGTCCACTGGTCCATGGGTACGTCGTTCACTGCGGCCGGGGCGCCGCGGTAGTGCTTGAGCAGCAGGTATTTGGCCATGGTGGTTCTCCTTGGTGCGGGGCGGCCCATTCTGGCCGCGCTCACCCCGGGGACGGAGCACGCCGCGGGTTCTCGACACGACCGCCGGAAATTCTTTTCTGGACGTCCCCAACACCGCCTACGGGCGCCGCTCGTCCCGGGTGGGCGTCACGCCGGGGGCGGGCGGGCTCTGGTCCGTCGAGTGCTTCTTGCCCCGTCCGGTGGTGGACGACAGCGGTTTCCCGCCCGCCCGCAGCTCCGTCTTCTTGTGCTTGCCCTTGCCCTTGGCCGCGTGCGACGGCACCACGTCCTGCGGGAAGATCAGCTGCTGGCTCTGCCAGGTCAGTGCCGCCGGCATCTCGCTCGTCCAGGTGCTGAAGTTGTGCACGCCGTGGTCGGGGAAGATCGACGCCGTCCGCATCGGCGGCTTCGCCATCCGCAGGAACTCCTGCGCCTTCGGGTAGATGTGCTCGTCCCCGTGCTTGCTCGCGGCGACCAGCACCGACACCTGCGGGATCGGCAGGTGCTTCAGCCGCCAGAACAGGTCGTGGGAGTCGATCCGCTTCTGCCGGGAGATCCCGCTGCCGAACAGGTTGCCGGTGGTGATGTCCTGCTTGATCACGAAGTCGGGGGAGAGCGCCGCCGCCGAGGTGAACACGTTCGGGTCACGCATGGTGAGCTGGAGCGCGCAGGTGCCGCCGGAGGAGTAGCCGAGCGCGCCCCAGGCGGTGGCGCTGTGGCCCACCCGGTAGGTGGCCCGGAGCGCGTCCGGCAGGTCCTTCGCCAGGAACGTCTCCGTCTGCGGCCCGCCGGGCACGTTGACGCACTCGGTGTCGCGCGGCGGCGCGATCGTCGGCCGGATCTCCACGATGATCGTCGGCTGCATCTTGCCCTGCTTCATCAGTTGCTGGGAGATCTGCCAGACCCGCAGCCCCTGCGCGAGGTTGTAGATGCTGCCCGGGTAGCCGCTCATCGCCAGGATGACCGGGAAGCGCTGGCGGGCGTACGCCTTCTGGAAGTACTGCGGCGGCAGGTAGACGAACGCCGGGTCGATCACGCCGGTGCGCCGCCCGATCACCCGTACCGACTCGACCCGGCCGTTCGCCGAGGCCGGCGCGCTCGGGATGCCGCTGACGCCCTTGAGCAGCGAGGTGTCACCGGGCTCGATCAGGGGGGTCCGGCTGACCACGGAGGTACCGGAGGCGTTCGGGCTGAGCGCGACCGGGGCGGTCTTGCCGGTGCCGAACAGGTCGCTCCACGAGCCGTAGAACTGGTAGTCGGCGTTGACGGCCGCGAGCAGCGCGGTGATCGTCACGAGCTGGGTCACGCCGATCACGGCGAACCGGGCCGTGACCCACGCCCACCCGGTGCGTGCGAGGCGCGGCCACGTCCACACCGTGAGCACCACGCACGCGGCGGCCAGCCCGGCCAGTACGTACGCCGTCGTCCAACTGGTGAGGTTCATGTCGCTCCCCCTTCTCTTTCCGTTTCCACAGTGCTAGAGGGCTGAGGGGGCCGGTGCGTTCCGTGCGAAGAGTGTGACGATGTCCCAACCGTCCCCGAGCGCCCCCCGATCACCGGGATGCCCTACCCCGGACGGCCCCCGCGGCTAGGCTGTCCGGACGGTGCCCGGGGGCGCCCAACGGTGCCGGGGGCGGCGCGCGGGCGCCGTACCAGGGGAAGCAGCACAGGGGGAGGCGTCACGTACGTGAGAGTCCTGCATGTGGTCACCCTGCACACGCCCACCAACGACTTCGGCGGTCCGACCAGGGTCGCGCTGAACCTGTCGCGGGGGCTGCGGGCCAAGGGCGTCGACGCCCGGATCGCCACGCTCGGCGACGGCTTCACCGGCCCGCTGCCGACCGAACTCGAAGGCGTGCCGTCCTTCGTCCACCAGGCCCGGCACCTCCTGCCCGCGTTCGAGGTGAGCGGGATCACCTCGCCGGGGCTGCTGGCGAAGGCGCGCCGGATGGTCAAGGGCGCGGACGTGGTGCACGTCCACCTGATGCGGGACCTGATCACGCTGCCGTTCGCGCTGATCGCCCTGGAGGCCGGGGTGCCGCTGGTGGTCCAGACGCACGGCATGATCGACCCCACCGAGAAGGTCTTCGCCAAGGCCGTCGACCTGCTCGGCATGAAACGGGTGCTGCGCCGGGCCGACGCGATCCTGCACCTCACCGCCATGGAGCGCGACGGCGTCCAGGCGGTCGTCCCCGACACCCCGCTGACCACCTTCCACCGCCTGGTCAACGGCGTCGTCCGGCAGGACCGCCGCCCGCCGCGCACCGGCGACCGCCCGCCGACGGTCCTCTACCTCGCGCGCGTGCAGAAGCGGAAACGGCCCGAGGACTTCGTCGCCGCGATGCCCGCGGTGCTCGCCATCCACCCCGACGCCCGCTTCGTGCTGGCCGGACCCGACACCGGCGCACTCACCGAACCGCTGCGCGCCCTCGCCGCCGAACTCGGCGTCGGGCACGCCCTGGAGACCCCCGGCCCGCTCGGCCACGACGACGTGCTGCGCCGCCTGCGCGACGCCGACGTCTACGTCCTGCCGTCCGTGGTCGAGCCGTTCGCCGTCTCCCTGCTCGAAGCGATGTCCGTCGGCGTGCCCGTCGTCGCCGCCGCGACCGGCGGGCTCTCGCCGGACATCGAGGCGGCCGGCGCCGGCGTCATCACCCCCAGCCGCCCCGACGCCGACAACGGCCCCCTCGTCGCCGCCGCCATCCTCGAACTCCTCGAACCCGACGCCAACGCCCGCGCGTCCCGCGCGGCCTGGCAACTCGTCGAGGAGCGCTTCTCCCTCGACGCCGTCGTCGACGACCTCCTCACCGTCTACGCCCGGGTCGGCGCCCGGCAGCCGTAGCGCGGGACTCGCCGTTTCGCCGCGCCGCCGTCCGTCCCCCCTCTACCGTTCGACCAGAAGACGTGTGCGCCGGGGCGGGCTGCGCCGGCGGGCACCGGGAGCCGACACGGTTGGAGGACCGCCCCATGCCCCACACAGGACGACCGAGCCGCCGATCCGTTCTCAAAGCCGGTACGGGGTTCGCCCTGGCCGGCGCCGGTGCGCTGAGCGCCGGTCTGTACGGTGCGGCTCCGGCCGCCGCGGCCCAGGCCGGCACCCCGCTGTGCGACCAGCCCGGCGACTCCGCGAGCGCGGTGGGCCTGGGCTCCGGGGACCTCGGCATCCCGTACCACCGCGAGCACGACGGCAGTTGGGGCTACGTCTTCGGCGACTCGTGGGCGGGAATGCAGCAGGCGGACGGCACCTACCTCGGCTCACCGGTGATGCTGAACCAGGCGGGCTTCGACCCCTCCGGCGCGACGCCGATCTCGTTCACCTGGGCCGAACCGGGCGGCAGGGCAGCCCAGTTGTTCGACTACACCCACAACGCGGACAACGGGTACGGCACCGAGGTCAGCCGAATCCCCAACGACTGCATCGAGTTCGGCGGCCGCACGTACATCCAGTACACCTCCGTGGCCACCTGGGGCCCGCCCGCCGGGTACGACGGCTCGCTGATGTCCGGTGTCGCCTACTCCGACGACTACGGCGCGACCTGGACCGACTTCCCCTACCACTGGGACGGTGACGTGCGGGGCGTCAACCAGTCGATGTACGGCATGTGGTCGTTCGCGGGAATCGACCCCGACGGCTGGCTCTACATCTTCTCCAAGCGCTGGAACGGCACCCACAACAACACCGCCGACGGCGGGGCGATCCAGCTCTTCCGCATCCAGCCGGGCGACTTCCACAACGGCGACTTCGGCGCCCAGCAGAACTGGGCCTACCTCGACGGCTCCTGGCAGTGGACCACCTCCGCGCCGCCGTCGGTCATCCTGTCCGGCAACAACACCGGCGAGTTCTCCGTGAAGCTCATCAACGGCACCTACTGCATGAGCTACTTCGACGTGGTGCTGGGGGCGATCTGCACCCGGACCGCGCCCCGCCCGGACGCGGTGTGGAGCACCCCCGTCCCCCAGATCACCGCGCTGACCGTCCCCAACCTGTACGGCGGCTACATCCACCCGGGCAGCCCCGCCGCGACGTCCCTCACCCTTGTCGTGTCGCAGTGGAACGGCACGGTGGGCCAGGCGCCTTACTGGGTACGCCAGTTCGACGGCATCAACGCGTAGGGGGAGCGCGGGGCCGTTCTGCGCCTCTTGGAGTGATGGCGTGATGGCATGATGGAGCGATGCTAGCTTGCTAGTGGGCTAGGGTGCTAGCATCGCCCTGTGAGTGGCGAAGAGGTCAAGCAGTTCAACGTGTACCTGCCGGTCGGGCTGATCAAGCAGGTCAAGTACCACGCCATCGAGTCGGGCTCGTCCCTCTCCGCGCTGGTCGCGGACGCGCTGCGTGCCTACCTCGACGACACCGACGGGCAGCAGCGGAAGACGTCCGAGAAGGAGAGCTGACATGACGACCGAGGGCATCGAGGCCGTGTTCCTGACGACCCACAACTGGGGCAGGACGGCGAAGTTCTTCCAGGCGCTGGGCTATGAGCTGGAGTTCTCCACCGACCACGACTCCGGTCAGCTCCGCAACGGCGACGGTCCCTACGTCTTCGTCGCCGAGGTCCCCGAGGACCGTGAGCCCGAGACGCGGATCGTGCTGAAGGTGCCGGACGCGGACGCCTTCCGGGCCGATCCCGCCGTCGAGGTGGTCTCGCCGTTCGAGGAGACCCACTTCGGGACCAGGGAGATGACCGTCCGGGACCCCGACGGCCGGCTGTGGAGCCTTCAGGCTCCCGCCAAGGGCTGACGGCGACGAGAAGCCCGGGGCGCCGGACCGTATCGGGGCGCCGGACGGCTCCGGGGTGCGGACCGCCCTCTGGCGGGCGTCGCACGTGCGGGTCGACGCGCCGCCCCACGGGATCGAGGACGGGATCGGCCTGCGGCTGGCGGCCACCCCGCGCCGGCTCGCCGGGCTCGCCCCCGGCTCGATGTTCGCGATGACGTTCATTCAGCGGTCGGACCGGCGGACTCCGCCCGTCGAGCGGTGAGGACCTGCTGGTGGTCACCGCCCGGCGTCGAGGGCACGGGCCGGGTCCGTCTTTCGGGGTCGGGTCCGTTCGTCGGGGCGGGGCGGGGCGGGGCGGGGCGGGGTCGGGGTCGGGGTCAGCTCATGCCGCTCGGGCGGTCCAGGCGCCAGATCGCGAAGGTCCCGCTGCCGGCGGCGGCCGTGGGCGGCGTGCCCTGCTCGTGGCGGAGTTCGGTGAAGCCCAGCCGGCGCGGCACCGCGGCGCTCGCGGTGTTGGCGATGTCGTGCTCGATCTCCAGGTACTCCACCTCCGGCAGCGTGAACATCTCGGCGACCAGGGCCGCCGTCGCCCTCGTCGCGATGCCGCGGCCGGTGGCGGCGGGGTGCAGCCAGTACCCCAGGCGCCGGCCCCGAGGGTCGGCGTACCGGTAGGACTGGCACATGCCGAGGAGCGCGCCGCCGTCCGCCTCGATCGCGTAGTTGTACACGTCGCCGCTCGCCCAGTTCGTCCCGGCCTTCGCGAGGAAGTCCCGGGTGGCGGCCTCGCCGTGGCGGGCGACCCACGGCTCCCAGGGCAGCAGGTGCTCCACGGATTCCTCGATCAAGGTGAACGCCGAGGCGTAGTCGCTCTGCCCCTGCCAGCGTCGCAGGACGAAGTCCCCGCACTCGATGATCTGCCTCGGTCGTGCCATGCCGACCATGATCGTTCGTGGGACGGCCCGCCGCAACGGACCGGGCGGGCGGGCCCCTCCCGTGGCCGCGGCGGCGATAAAGCCGTTCCTGGTGCCGCTCCCGGTGCTGCTTCTGCCGCCGCCGCGATGAGTTTCGCCCGGCGCGCGAGTCCCTTCTGGTGACCGCCGGCGCACGCCGACGCATGCCGTACGGCGCCGCCCGGCACCGGACACCCCTGGAGGACACCATGACGACCTCGCCCGACGACCCGACCCGCCCGCCCATCGTGGACATGGACACCTGGCAGACCGCCCGCGACGCGCTGCTGGTCCGCGAGAAGGCCCACACCCGCGAGGGCGACGCGATCGCCGCGGCCCGCCGCCGGCTGCCGATGGTGGAGTTCGACGGGACCGTCAAGGTCGTCGGCCCCGACGGCCCGGTCCCCTTCCTCGACCTGTTCCAGGGCCGCGACGAGCTGCTGGTCTACAAGCACATGTGGTGGGACGGCGCGCCGCACCAGGGCCAGTGCGAGGGCTGCACCGTCTCCGCCTGGCACCTGAAGGACGCCGTCTATCTGAACGCCCGCGGTGTCTCGTTCGCCATCCTGACGCCGGGCCGGTGGGACGAGGTGGCCCCCTTCGTCGAGTTCATGGGCTACACCCAGCCCTGGTACTCGGTGCGCGACGTGGCCGAACCGATCGGCGGGGCGATGGGCCACCTCACCGCCTATCTGCGCGACGGCGACCGCACGTTCCTCACCTACTCCACGACCGGCCGCGGCACCGAGGCCGCGAGCGGGTCCTTCGACCTGCTCGACATGACCCCCTACGGCCGCGGCGAGGCGTGGCAGGACAACCCGGAGGGCCGGCCCGAGGGCCACGGGCCCTGCTGGTACTGGCGCACGGATGTCGACGGGAACGCCACCTGGGGCCCGACCGGCCGCCCCACCCCGCAGTGGACCCGGCCCGGCGCGACCCCCGAGGAGAGCCTCGGCCGCGAGGGGCAGCACCACTGACGCGCGCTCGCTGTCCGGGAGGGAGCGGTGCGGCCGGTCCGGCTCACCGCTCCCAGGACGACGCTCGTATCCGCACCGGGGCCGTGACGTGCCGTGCCGCGTGTTGCTGTGCCGCGTGTTGCCGGGCCGGGGCCGTGCCGGGTCGTGACGTGCCGTCAGGCGTTCACGCTTCGTCCTCCGAGGAGTCGGACAGGTAGGGCTCGTCGCCGCGGTGCGGAGGGTTCAGCCGGTGGGTGCTGCCCTTCTCGGTGATGCCGAGGAGGACGTCGTCCTCGACCTGGTGGCCGCTGCTCTCCACCTTCTGCTTCATCGCGGCCTTCGCCTCCGCGTTGTCGACCATCCACGCCGGCATCCTCCAGTTCGGGAAGAAGCCGCCGTGGCTGCCCGACGTCACGATCCGGTACCCGAGCGCGTTGGCGATGTGGGTGTTGAAGACGGCGTGCGCCCAGTGGCAGGCGATGCAGTCCCGCTTCCGGCCGCCGATGGGCCAGTCCTGAAGCTCCCCGGGGCGCGGGTTCGGCCGCTCCCGCATGGACCTGGCGACCGCGTCCAGCAGCGCCATCTCGCCGTGGACCTTCGCTTGCTTGGGTCCGGGGGCCTTCACGGTGTTGTGCCACGTCAGGCTCTCGGGGTCCGCCACGGCCTTCTTGATGGCGTCGAGATGCGCGTGCGCCGTCGCGTCGCCGGTTTCGGCGTGCCGCTTGCCGTATCCGCCGCTGAGCAGGGCCGCGAGCTTCTTCTCGTCGTGACCGCCCGGGCCTGCCAGCGCCTCCGTCAGGCGGCCCAGCGCGGCATCCCGTTTCCCTTGGGACATGCCGGTGTTGCCCGCGATGTGCACCTTCCCGTCGATGACGGTCAGCGCCAGGTGGGGGGTTCCGGCCCGGCCCAGGGGCAGGCCCCCGTCGTCCGCGTAGTGCGCCCCCATCATGACCCGGGCCACCCGGTTGAGCATGCGGGTGGGGACGTCCAGCTCCGAGTGGACCTCCTGCCCGGCCGCCAGGTCGAGGTCCGGCGCCGTCACCTGTCCCGGGCTCGGCCGCTTCTGCCGTTCACCGGTGGCCGGCCCGGCAGCCCGCTGCACCGCGGCCCCGTCCGCCCGCCCGCCGTACCGGTCCTGCCGGTCCTGCCGGTCCTTCTGGTCCGCGTCTTCCGCCCAGGGGTGCCCGGCCTCGCGCAGCATCTGCACGACGGCGGCGTTGCCGGCGGCGGGTTGCAGGGCGAGCAGCGCATGCCGCGGCCGCCGCGTCCCGCCCGCGGGTGAGCGGGTGACGCCCCGGCGTTCTTCGGTCGCCATGTCGGCGTGGTCGCGCATGCGTGATCCCCTCGTGAAGCACCTCCCCTCCTTACTAGGCGTACGACGCCACGCCGTCCAGGTATGCAGGGGCAGAAGCCGATGGCTGTACGGGCAGGCATTCCCGGCGCGACCCCGCCGTACGGGGAGCCGCGCCTGCTACACGTCGTCCAGGTCCGCTCCGAAGGTGACGTCCAACTCACCGGCGAGCGCGTCGGCCAGCTGAGGCATCTGCACGCGGTCGATGATCACCCGTTTGAGCGCCGAGACGCCGCGCACCGCGGAGAGGTCGTTGCCCCGTAGGTCCAGGCCGCGGTAGGTGCCGTCGCCGAACTCGGTCAGCCGCAGATCGCAGTCGTCGAACAGGGCGGCGCGCAGATCGCTCCCGATGAACGCGGCCTCGCGGAGCGAGCACCCGGAGAAGATCACGGGACCCAGGGCACGTACGCGGGCGAAGGTGGCGTAGTCGAGCTTGCACTTCTCGAAGAGGACGTTGTCGAGGGCCAGCCCCTCCAGGGCTGCGCCCATCAGCCGGCACTCTCGGAAGACGATCCGGGAGAGCTTGCTGCCGGTCCAGCTCAGGGCCGGCAGTTCGCAGCAGCTGAACTCGACCGAGTCCGCCCTCACCGCGTCCAGTCGCGTGCGCTCGGCAGTGCACCCGCTCACGCGCCCCTCCACCAACTGCGCACCGGCCAGATCGAGTTCGCGCACCTTCGCGTCGGCGTAGCGGAACCCGCTGACCCGCCCGTGCATGTCTTCCAGCGACGTCACGTCGGACAGGGCGAGTCCGGGCTCGTCCAGCGACGGGAGAGCGACCTTCGTGCGGCGGATCGTACGGGTGTCCATCACGCTGCCTTCCCCTGAGAAGCCGTACTCGTGCCGTCGACGGCGGCCCACCCGGCAGCGAATCCGCCGGCAACGGCAGGTCAGCTCCTCTTGCTCCAGTTGTCCCAGGTGGGCCTGTTGTCGAAGGGCGCTGGGCTCTTCGCCCAGTTGTCCCAGGTGGGTCGGTTGTCCCACGATGCCTCCACGATCGCGGGTGCGGAGACCTCATGAGCGGAGATCAGGTCCATCACGGCGGACGTGTCGGACGCGGCCAGTCGTTCCAGGAGGGTCATGCTGCATCTTCCTCCGCTGCGAGGACGGACAGGGCCGTGACCAGCGCCTGCCGGGAGACCCGGCAGTAGTTGGTCGCGGTGGTTGCGAGGCTGCCGTTCTCGAAATACCGGTTGGCAGCTTGAGCGCCTCGGCAGAAGTCGAAGAATTCGCAGCCGGATCGGCAGCGGTCCAGGCCGGTGAGGAACTCCTGGACGTAGTGCAGCCGGTGCGCGCCGCGGAGGATCTCGGTCAGCGGCTGTTCCAGGATGCTGCCGGCCAGGAAGCCGCCGTAAGCGGGGTCGGGAGTGTCTCCGAGTTCCGGAGAGAGCAGCACCACGTCTCCCGCGGCGGACACGGTCGGGATGGGGTCGAGCCGGCGACGGTCCCACTCGGAGTGCTGTCCGGCGCGTATCAACCGGAGGTATTCGGAGAGCCTTTCGAGCTCCCGTACTTTCAGCCGGCCGCCGTGATGCCGCGTCCAGATGAGGGTGCGACGCCAGAACTCTTCGGCCTGTTGCGGGGTGGGTGAACGTCGCTCGGCGTTGACGCCCTCGATCTCCTCGAAGTTGACGCCCGCCGATTCACACCCCAGGCCCGCCAGGAACTCCAGTAGTTCCTCCGGCGTCGCTGTGTTCTCGGCGCCGACCACCGAGATCACGGAGAACGGGACGCATCGCTCGCGCAGCCGGTTGATGCCTCGAAGGATGCGGTCGAAAGCCGGCCGTCCGCGGAGGTCGACACGCCCGGTGTTCGCCGCGGCCGGGCCATCGATGCTCACCCCCACCCGAATGTCGTGGGCACTGATCAGATCACACCATGTGTCGGTGACCAGGGTGGCGTTGGTCTGCACGTAGTGGCGGACACGGCCGGCACGGCGCATGTCCTCGAAGGGACTGAGCAGCGTGGTGAACGTCTTCGGCCCCACGGCCAGCGGTTCGCCGCCATGCCAGACGATCCCCAGGGGCGGGCCGCCGGAGGCCAGCGGTGCGACCGACTCCGCCAGGGTCCGGGCGACCTCCGGGGTCATCGTGCGGTGGAGCTTGCGGAAGGGCAGGTAGCAGTACGCGCAGTCGAGGTTGCACCAGGTGGTGGGCTGAACCACCACGGTCTGCGGGGCTGCGAACCACTGGTTGTAGCGGGAACGCCAGACGGATGTGTCGGTACGCATCGCGGTCCTTCCCCTGCGGTGACGGAGACCTCGTCCTGTCCCGAGGCACATCGGGACGGGCAGGGTTCAAGCATCCGGCGGTCCATGACGTCGACCCGGTGACATCGCGATGTCACCGACCATGACGTGTCATCGGCCATCGCTGACAGCGTGCCCAAGCCGGTTGCCTGACAGATGAGTTCGGCCGGATGGGGTGGGCTATCGTGGCGAACGTGCCTCGCTCGATTCTGATCCAGGACGGCCAGACGATCCGCGACACCGGATTCGTCTACATCTGCTCGGGCTATCTCGTCGAGCACGGCAAGGTGCTGCTCGTCCACCACAACCGATTCGACAAGTGGGTTCCGCCCGGTGGCCACATCGAGCCCGGCGAGTCATTCGCCGGAACGGCGGTACGCGAGTTCAAAGAGGAGACCGGTCTTCTCGTGGAGGCCATCTCCAGCCAGCCGGCGATCCATGCCGCCGACGCCAACGCCACTCCAGAGCCGGTGCCGTTCTACGCGGACATCGAGCGCGAGGGCTTCGCCGCTCCCGCCCTTGTCCAGTTCTTCTTCGTGCGCCGTCAAGCCGGATCGGATGAGCAGGTCGTGGAGGCGCAACTCGACGAAGTGCACAGTGCGGCCTGGTTCGGCCTGGACGACATCGACATGTTGCGGACGTTCGATCAGGTGCGCTCTCTGGCTCGTTTCGCGCTGCTGAACCACCCGGACGCCGCCGGACGCACGCGACCGTAGGGGCGTGGCTACCGTCCGGCGAGCCGGTATCCCCTCCCGATCCCGTCCGCGGACGTTGCCGCGCACAAACGTATCGGGGTGTCGCCGAACGCTGTGGACACCGCCTGATTGAGGCGCTGGACGTACTTGGGCACCGAGGACGGGGCGACGAACAGGGCCTCGGCGATCCGGTGGGTCGGAAGACCTCCGGCGGGCCCGTCGTGCAGGACCTTCACCAGGTCGAAGAGACGCTGGGAGAGCTCGCACCGCACCGGTGACTCGCGGTCGGGTACGCCGAGGACGATCGTGCCTCCGGCGCCCAGCACGACACTCGTGATCCGAATCTCCGCGGTGATGACCTTGTCGCTGCCGCCGGGGGCGTCCAGTCCGATACGCGCCAGACGGTCGATGGCGGCCCGGTAGGCACAGACCGTGCTGTACACGGCGCGGACGGTGGCACGCCTGCCGGAAGCCCCTGGTTCGTTCCACATCCCGGCCTCGGCGTCCCACAACTCGTCCATCAACCGCCACGCCCTGGACAACCGGGGATCACGCGGATTCGAGCCGGCTCGGACGACGGCCTCCGCCCCCAACGCGTATGCCATGTGTTCCCACGCGGTGCCCTGGACGTCCTTGTCGTCCTCGACGAAGGTCTCCCAGCGGTGGTGATTGCGCAGGAGCCACTGCCGGGCCTCGGTGACCACCTCCGGAAGTCGCCTGAGTCGGACCTCCCCGTGCACCCCGCCGGACTCCTGCAGCTCGTCCGGGTAGGTGGGCGTGTTGCCCGCACCGATGCCGGAGCAGACCGAGGAGAGCGCCAGTAGGCACAGCGCGGTCTTGCTCGGGCTCGGTTCGGTGTCCACGTAGGTGCGCCAGCCCCATGCGCCGCTCGGGCGGCGGTGGTAGAGCAGGCCGTGTACGCCGTGCGAGATCATCGACTCGGTCCGCTTCAGCAACGAGGTGGTGTCCACTCCGGGAGCGACCGGGAGGCCGGGGCCGAACTCGTGAAGGGTGTCCCGAAGACGGGCGAGGGCACGAAGGGCGAGTGCGGTCTGGTGCAGTGAGGTGTCGTCGAGGCCGAGCACTTCCGGCCAGCCGTGATCGACCCGGTGATCCTCAAGCCAGTCCGCGCACCAGGACACCGCCTCGGCCACGCCGTCATGGTGAAAGAACCGTGGATGAGCCAACAGACCGGTCAGGCCGAAGGCGACAAAGCGGGTGTGCTCACCCCGGCCGCCCTTCTGACGAGGCCGACAGTGTTCCGGGACCGCGGTGGTCAGGAATCCGAGTGCTTGGCGGACCGGTTGGCCGGCCACCCCAACGGCTCGGAGTACCTGCAACACCTCGCTGGTGTTGACGATCGAGGACACGGATGTGAGCGTCAGCCCCCACCCTCCGTCGTAGCCCTGGCTGTGCAGCAGGGTCCGCGCGGCTTGCCCGGCTTTCGTGTCGAACGATCCGAAGCCCTCGCGCGCCTTCTTCACGACCGACCTCCGCTGCCGCACACGGATCTTCCGGACATGACGTACCCAACTCCCTTTCCACAGAAGCCGCTTCGCACAGGAGTGGCTGAGTTGTGACCGGTGGGCACGAGGGGGCGTCGTCCTGTCCGTCCGGCCCGAACGGATTCCGCCGGGCGCCCCGGTTCGTCGCGGTCGCTCACATATCCAGTTTACCTGCGCAGGTAAACTGGACAACCTGGGCTGATGATCCTACGGTGGGACCCATGAACGGAGATCACGCACCCTCGTCCTCGGCCGTTCGCGCCTCGCAGGAGGTGCGCGCGGTCATCGGGCGGCTGCGGCGCCGTATCCGGGCGGCCTCGGGCGCCGACGGCGTCAGCTTCACCCAGCTGTCGGTGCTCGCCCGGCTCATCGACAACGACGGGCTCACCACGAGTGACCTCGCCGCGATCGAGGGCATGCGGCACCAGTCGATGGCGACCGTCGTCGCCGGGCTGGCCGACCAGGGCATGGTGGAGCGCCGCCGCGACCCCGGCGACGGTCGCCGGCTGCTGATCGCGCTCACCGCGGAGGGGCGCCGGCAGGCGGAGGGGGACCGGCAGGCGCGTGGCGAGTGGCTCGCCGCCGAACTGGAGGAGAAGTGCACCGAGGAGGAGCGGCAGACCGTGATCGCGGCGATGTCCGTACTGGAGCGGCTCGTCCATGACTGACCAGACCACCGCCGCCGCTCCCGGCGACACCGCGAAGGAGGGCTTCGACCGCCGGCTCATCCCCCCGATGATGCTGGGGTCGGTGCTGAACCCGATCAACTCGACCATCGTCGCGGTCGCGCTCGTGCCCATCGGCAAGGCGTTCGGGGCGCCGCCGTCGCAGACCGCCTGGCTGGTCTCGGCGCTCTACCTGGCCACCGCCCTGGGGCAGCCGATCGTCGGGCGGCTGATCGACCTGTTCGGCCCGCGCCGGCTGTTCCTGCTGAGCACCAGCCTGGTCGGCGTCGCCGGTGTCGTCGGCACGCTCGCCCCCGACCTCGGGGTGCTGATCGGCGCGCGGGTCGTGCTCGGGTTCGGCACCTGCGCGGGCTACCCCGCCGCCATGGCGCTGCTGCGCAGCGAGGCCAAGCGGACCGGGCACGACAGCCCCGCGGGCGTGCTGACCATGCTGGCGGTCGCCAACCAGACCATCGCCGTGATCGGCCCGCTGCTGGGCGGCGCGCTGATCGGTCTGGGCGGCTGGCGCGCGACCTTCGCGCTCAACATCCCGCTGGCCGTGGTCGCGGTCGCCCTCGGCGCGCTGCGGCTGCCCAAGGAGCCGAGCACCCGCACGGTGGACCGCGGCGAGCTGGCCGCGATGATCGACCTGCCGGGCATGGGCCTGTTCGCGGCCATGCTCTTCTCGCTGCTGATGTTCCTGATGAACCTGCACGCCGCCAACTGGTACCTGCCGGTGATCACCGTCGCCGCCGGAGCCGCCTTCGCGTCAAGGGAGTTGCGCGCGCCGACACCCTTCATCGACCTGCGGGTGCTCGGCGGCAACGCGCCGCTGCTGGGCACCTACGGCAGGGCGCTGGTCGCCTACGTCGTGTCGTACGCCTTCCTCTACGGGTTCACGCAGTGGACGGAGGAGAGCTACGGCCTGTCGCCCTTCCACGCCGGGCTGGTGCAGATACCGATGTTCCTGGTGGGGATAGCCGTGTCCGTCACCGTCGGGCGGCGCAACGGGGTGTTCGCCAAGCTGATGCTCGGTGCCGCCGGGCAGATCGCCGCGTGCGCGCTGATGCTGGGCCTGACCGCGGCGAGCCCGGTGTGGATGCTGCTGCTGATCGCGGTGGTCTTCGGGGTGCCGCAGGGCTCCAACAGCCTGGCGCTGCAGAACTCCGTGTACTTCCAGGCCGATCCGCAGCGCACCGGGTCCTCGGCGGGCCTGCTGCGGACCTTCGGGTACCTGGGCTCGATGGTCGCGTCGTCCGCGACCGCGGCGTCCTTCGGGCAGCGCGCGAGCACCGGTGGGATGCACCACCTGGCGTGGCTCATGCTCGGCGCCGGGGTGCTGTACCTGCTCATCACCGTCTTCGACCGAAGCCTGCGACGCCTCTCGGTCGACCCTTCCGACCCGTCATGAAAGGCACCACCGTGTCCCGTACCGCCCTGCTCGCCATGGACCTCCAGGTCGCCACCGCCCGCATCGCTCCCGACGGCTATCTGCCGCGCGTCGTCAGGACGTTGGAGACCGCCCGCGCCGCCGGGGTGCTCGTCGTCCACGTCGCCCTGCGACTGCGGCCCGGCCACGTGGACGTGCACCCCCGCAACAAGCTCTTCGGCGCCCTGCCGGCCGACCGGTTCACCCCCGACGACCCCGCTGTCGCCATCCACCCGGACATCGCCCCGCGCGGCGACGAGATCGTGGTCCACAAGAACCGCATCAGCGCTTTCGCCGGCAACGACCTCCGGCAGATCCTCGACGCGCAGGACGTCGACCACCTCGTCCTGATCGGCATCGCCACCAGCGGCATCGTGCTGTCCACCGCCCTCCAGGCGATCGACCTGGACTACCAGGTCACCGTCCTCTCCGACGCCTGCGCCGACTCCGACCCCGAGCTCCACGACGTTCTGCTCACCAAGCTCCTCAACCGCCGCGGCGACGTCCTCACCACGGAGGAGTGGGCAGCCACCCTGGCGTGACGCCCGAGGGCGCGCCGGCCGCGGAGTGCCCGACCCGGCGCACCCCGGCTACGCGCGCTTCCGCATCCGGCCGCAGCCCGGCGGTGGGCTGACCCACGCCGAGGCGACCCCGCGCTCGCCGCACGGCACGATCGGCAGCAGCTGGCGCGACGCCGGGAAGGGCCTGGTCATGCAGGTCACGGTGCCCCGCGGCAGCACCGCGACGATCTACGTCCCCGCCACCTCGGCGGACCAGGTCACGGCCTCGGCGGGGGCCCGTCCCGCCCAGTGGGCCGACGGCTACGCCGCTTACACGGTGGCAGCGGGCCACTACACCTTCCGGGTCCGCGGCTGAGCGGTAGCGGGTCCGCGACCGGGCCGTGGCACCGCGTGACCAGGCCGCCCCGGGCGGGCCCGCTGTTGGGGGAGTGTTCGGCCGGTGGCCTCCGCAGGGCCGTCCTGCGGTGCGGGAACGATCTCTAGCGTGACGCCGTTCGAATCCTCACCTTTGGAGTACAGATGCACGGCTCACCCGACGATGCGCCCGGGGCGCACGAGACGAACGACGGCCAGGACGGCCACGGCGAGGGGTGTTCCTGCCCGCGCACCGCGGACCTGGACGGCGCGGGTCTCGCCGCGTCGAGCCGCCGCACCTTCCTGCGCGGCGCCGGTGTGATCAGCGCGGGCGCGGCCGCGGCGGGACTGCTCGGCGCGGCGCCCGCGTACGCCGCCGGCGAGGCGAAGGGCGCCGCGAAGGGCGGCGGCAAGGACGACGACCCCTACGGCCGGACGTCGATGACGCCCGCGCCGCGCGGCAAGTGGAGCCCGGACCCGGACGACCCGCGGTTCACCGTCGTGGTGATGCCCGACACCCAGTACATGTTCGACCAGGACCGCATCCACCCGGTGCCGGTCGAGGCGTCGTTCCGCTACGTCCTGGACCCGGCCGGCCGCGCGGGCGGCAACGACGAGAACATCGTCTTCCTGGCGCACCTCGGCGACGTCACCCAGAACGGCCTGACCGAGGAGTACGCCGCGGCCACCAAGGTCTTCGACCTGCTGGACCGGGCCGGGGCGTCGTACGGCGTGCTCGCCGGCAACCACGACGTCTCCGACACCGACCAGCGCGGCTCCACCCCGTACCTGAAGACCTTCAGCCCGGCGCGGGCCAAGCGGACGCCCAGCTACCACTCCTCCAGCCCCGACGGCTACAACACCTGCCACATCTTCAAGGCCGGCGGCCGGTCCTGGATGCTGCTCTCGCTGGACTGGCGGCTGTCGGAGCAGGGCTTCGCCTGGGCGAACTCGGTCATCAAGGCGAACCCGAAGATCCCGGTGATCGTGACCACCCACGAGATCGTCAACGCCGACGACAGCAGCGAGGCGTCGCTGTCCGAGTACGGGCAGCAGCTGTGGGACGGCCTGATCAAGGACAACGACCAGATCTTCCTGACCCTCAACGGCCACTTCTGGCCGCCCGGCAGCACCGTGCTGAAGAACAGCGCCGGCAACGACGTGCACCTGCACATCACCAACTACCAGGACCGGTACTACGGCGGCGCGGGCATGATCCGCTCCTACCGCTTCGACCTGAACCGCGGGGTGATCGACGTCGCGACCTTCTCGCCGTGGATTCGCGAGCTCGCGGCCAAGGGCGAGCTGAACGAACTGGCCGCGAAGGAGATCGAACTGACCTCGCCGGTCGACTACTTCTCCGTCGCGATCGACTTCGAGCAGCGGTTCGCGGGCTTCGCGCCGGTGCCGTCGCGCGCCGCCCGCCCGGCGCGGCGGATGCTGGTGCCCGGCACGCTGGCGTACTGGCGCTTCGACGAGGGCGGCAAGGCCGGCAAGGACGTGGCCGCCGGGACCGTGGTCAAGGACCAGGCGGGACACGGCAACGACCTGGAGCTGCGGAGCGTTCCGGGCACCGCCGCACACGCGCTGACCTGGACCGGGGACCACCACCCCGACCAGCCCGGCCACGGCAGCCTGGTCTTCGCCGGTCAGGGCAACCCGGTCACCGGGGCGTACTTCCGGACCGTCGACGGCGCGCCGATCAACGCCCGGACCTTCGCCCGCGGCTACACCTTCGAGATGTTCTTCAAGGTGCCCGCCGACTGGGACGGCGGCCGCAACGGCTGGTCGTCGATGCTCAGCCGCAGCGGCAGCGCCGGGAAGGCGGGCAAGAACGGTCCCGCGGCGACCGCCGAGGAGCCGGTGCTGACGCTCAGCCTCTCCAGCGGGATCGAACTCCAGTGGAACGTCTACCCGCTCAACCAGACCGGCGCGGCCACCAACTGGAGCCACCTGCTCCAGCAGGAGGAGTGGTGGCACGTCGCGGTCGTCAACGACGGGCGGATCACCAAGCTCTACGTCAACGGGTGCGAGGAGGGCCGCAACCCCAACAGCACCAACATCGGTCTCACCTCCCTCGACCTGCCCTTCCTGCTGGGCGGTTACGAGTGGGACGGCGCGATCAACCAGGTCTTCCACGGCTCGATCGGCGATGTGCGCATCGTGGACCGGGCGCTGCCGCCGAGCAGCTTCATGAACGCCTGAGCCTCGACGCCTGAGCCTCAGCGCCCGAGCCTCGACGCCCGGCCCTCCCCGCGGACGGCCACTCCGGCGGCGGCGCGGACGAACCCGCCCCGCCGCCGGAGCGGCGCCTGCCCCCGGCCGCAGCCCCCGCACCTGCCCCCGGCGGCAGCCCCATACGGCTCTGACCAGCGACAACGCTATGCAGGGCTGCTCCTGGTCGATCGCAGTGCTTGAATGGACCGTCGTTCCGGCTGAGCAAGGAGAAACGCTGTGCCTCTGGTGTCTGTCGTGATGCCCGTGTACAACTCGGCTGCCACGCTCGGCGCGGCCGTCCGGTCGGTGCTCACGCAGACCCACACCGATCTGGAGCTACTGGCCACCGACGACCAGTCGTCCGACGACTCCATGGACCTGCTGAGGGAGTTCGCCCGGCAGGACGAGCGCGTGCGGCCGCAGACGGCACCCGAGCGGGGCGGCGCCGGCCGGGCCCGCAACCTCGCCATGGAGCGGGCCCGGGGGGACTACATCGCCTTCCTCGACAGCGACGACATGTGGCTGCCGGAGAAGACGGAGCGGCAGCTCGCCTTCGCGGCGGCCGGTAGCGCGCCGCTGACGTTCACCTCGTACTTCAAGATGGACGCCGACCACGACGGCGAGAGCGTCGACTTCGTCCCGAACGGACGCGTCGTCCGCGCGCGGGAGCACGTGGACTACCGCGCGATGCTGATCCAGGACCACATCGGTGCCCTCACCGCCATGTACGACCGCAACGTGCTGGGCACGAGGCTGATGCCGGAGATGCGCAAGCGGCAGGACTACGCCCTGTGGCTGTCGATCATGCGCGACGGCGCCGACGCCCGGGGCCTGGCCGAGCCGCTTGCCGTGTACCGGGCCCACCAGGCGGGTTCGCTGTCGTCCAACAAGCTGTCGCTCGTCCCGTACAACTGGGAGCTGTACCGCGAGCACGAAGGACTGTCGGTCCCGCGGGCGACGCGGGCGCTGACCGGCGCGGTGTGGCAGTCGCTGCGCAACTCGCGGATCTGATCCTTTCCGGTCGGGGCGCTAGCTCGCCTCGACCGCGGGCTTGAGGACGTCCCGCATCCACTGGCGGTAGGTCGTGGGTGCGGTGTTCTCCGGGGTGCGGGCGACCGCGTGGTCCAGGCCGCGCTCCTTGGCGATGTCCATGTCGATCAGGCTCTGGGCCATCGCCTCGGAGAAGCCGTAGCCGACGAACTGCTTCCGGTCCTGGTCGCGGTCGCCCCGCTCGTAGCGGACCGGGGTGCCGAGCACCTCGGAGGCGAGGGCGGCGACCTCGTCGAAGGTCAGGTCGTCGGGGCCGAGGAGGTCGAGGGTGTCCTGCCCGGTCCAGCCGCGGTCCCGCAGCAGGCGGGCGGCGCGGTCGGCGATGTCGCGGGTGGCGGTGAAGGGCAGCTTGAGGTCGCCGGGGATCGTGCCGGCGATCACCCCGCGCTGCCTGATCAGGTCCACCTGCCGGGTCAGGTTGTCCATGAAGGTCGGCATGGCCAGCGCCCGGAAGTGCACGCCGGTGCTGCGGATCAGGTCCTCCATGGCCAGCGACCCGGAGACGTGGCCCGCGTAGAGCTGCGTGCCGCGGCCGAGCGCCGAGACGGTGACGACGCGCTGCACGCCGTGCCGCACGACCGCGTCGGCGAAGGGGATGCTGAAGGTGACGTAGGCGTCGTAGACGCTCGGCGCCCGCACGTCCGCCGGGACCAGCCAGAACACGGTGTCCGCCCCGTCCAGCGCGCGGTCCACCACGTCCCGCTCCCGGTGCGACCCGGTCACCACCTCCACCCGGCCCCGAATCCCGGCCGGCAGCCGGTCCGGGTCGCGTACCACGACCCGGACGTCCTCGCCGTGCTCCAGCAGGTCCGCCAGGACCCGGCTGCCGATGTGCCCCGTCGGTGCGGTGACAACGATCATGATGCGGCCTCCTGCTCGCTCGAAGTAAACTCTACCGTACCGTTTACTTCGACGCCGGGCAAGATCGGCGGCCCGCTCGGCGCCGCGTCGGGAGATCCGCTCAACCCCGCTGGTTCTCCCGCGCCTTGAGGCCGATCTGCCAGCGGTAGAAGCTCATCGCCAGCGCGTAGTCCAGGCCGGCGCGGCCGTCGAGGAAGCCGCGCCGGTAGACGTAGGCGTAGGCGAAGGAGACCAGCGGTTTGAACGGCGCCTGGTGGAAGAGCTGCCCCTGACGGGACTTGACCTTGCGGATGGCCTCCTTCACCGAGGGGTTGAGTTCGAGCCACGCCTCCCAGTCGGAGTAGCGGTTGTGCCGGTCGAACCAGGTGCGCACCGGGTCGAGGTCCTCGTGCTCGATCGGGGCGCGCAACCGGGCCGCGGACGGCGCGACCGGCTGGTAGTGGCCCTCCTGCTCGCCCATCCCGGGGGCGTCGAGGTCACCGAGTTCCGGGAAGTGGCAGCGGGTGCGGTCCAGCAGGACCCGCTTGACGATGGTGTGGCCGTGCCGCAGCCGCCGCCCGGCGAACCAGTAGCCCAGCGGGATGTCGAACGCGGCGACCGACGGCGGTCCGGCCGCGAACACGGTCCGCAGCTCGCCCAGCAACTCGGGGCTGGGCGTCTCGTCGCCGTCGAGGAAGAGCAGCCACGGGATCTCGGTGCGCACCCGGTCCAGGCACCACTGCTTCTTCTTCGGATACCGGCCGTCCCAGGTGTAGTCGACCACCTGCGCGCCCAGCCGCGCCGCGATCTTGCAGGTGTCGTCGGTGCTGTGCGAGTCCACCACGACCACCGCCTCGACGTGGTCGATGACCGAGGAGACCGTACGGGCGATGTTCTCCGCCTCGTTCTTGGTGGGGATGACCACGACCAGCGGGAGCTTGTTCACGAGGTCCCTCCGGAGGGGGTGGGGGATGCGGTGGCGGAGCGGGCCGGTGCGGCGAGCGGGGGCAGCCAGGCGTAGCAGCCGCTGGAGGTGACCGTCTCCGCCGTGGCCGGCACCGTCAGCACGGCCTTCGCCGCGGTGCCGGTCGAACCCGAGGCGAGGGTCTTGCCGTCGGCGCCGGTCACCCGCCAGGCGCAACTGGGGGAGACGGCCGGCGCCTGGTAGCGGCCGGGGGCGACGGACCTGCCGGCGACCGGTGCCGCGGCGACGGCGAAGCTGCCGTCGGCGAAGCCGCGCGCGGCCGCGTCGAGGACGTAGCGCTGGTCGGGGCACAGGGTGCGTACGGCCGCGGTGGCACCGGACCTGCTGATGTCGCCGGTGACGATGGCGCTGGCGGAGGCGGCCGGGTCGATCGCGGAGGTACGGGTCAGCCGTTCGCACACCTCCTGGCCGCCTTCGAGCACGGCGACCGGGTCGTCGCCCTTGGGCACCCGCCCGGACAGGTACTTCTTGTCCTTCGTGCTGAAGGAGCCGCCGCCGGGCGGGGTGAGCTGGTCGTCGGGCACCTTGGGGCCGTCGGCGGCGGAGCCGGGCGCCTCCGAGGAGTCGCTGGTGCTCGAACCGCCGCTCGCGGCCGGGCCGGTGGGGGCGCCGGCCGCCACGGACGGGCGGTGATCGGCGCCGCCCCCGTGCCCGCCGCTTCCGCAGCCGCCGAGCAGCGCCACCGCCGCCGTCACGAGGACGGCGGCGACGGCGGTGCGGCGTCGGACGCCGGTCACCCGGCGGTCCTGAGCGCGTAGTGGCTCGCGACCTGCGCGGCCGTCAGCACGGTCGGGTAGACCGCGGCCTCGTCGATCGAGCCGGCCAGGTCGTCGCTGGTGGGCCGGGTCGGCCAGCCGTTGAGGTTGTCACCGCCGACCCGCCAGTAGCCGGCGTACGCCTCGCTGCCGGTCATGGCCGTGTTCGACCCCTTGAGCACGCCGTCGACGTAGAGCTTCGAGCCGCCGGTGCCCTCGGTGGCGACCACGTGGTGCCAGACGCCGTTGTTGTACTTCGCCGAGGTGGTGATCGTCTGGACCTTGGGGGAGTTGATGCCGAAGACCAACTGCCCGCTGTTGAGCATGTAGATGTGCTTGTCGTAGTGGACGCTGGTCTGGGTGGGGTCGTTGCCGAAGCCGATGATCTTCCCGCCCTTGGTGGTCGTGGTCTTGAACCACGCCTCGACGCTGTACTGCTTCGGCTGCGGATGCTGCCGGTCGCTGTACGTCCACTGCGAGGTGCCGTTGAACGTGTACGCCTTGGAGCCCGGCACCGCGCCCGGCGTCACGCCGTGCACCGGGCCGCCGACGCTGACCCCGCTGTCGTCGGACGCCGAGGAGTCCGCGGTGTAGGAGCCGGACGCCGCGTCGTACCGCCAGTACAGCGTCGCGCCGTCGGCGAGCACCTTCGCCGGGTACGCCTCGGCCGAAGTCGGCACCGTCGTGGACGCGTTCGGCGACAGCGCGGTGGTGTTGGTGCCGTCGCTCGCCGAGACCCGGTAGGTGTACTTCACGCCCGGGGTGACGTCGGTGTCGGTGAAGGTGATCTGCGGGCGCACCCACGGAAGCGAGCTGCCGGTGGTGGTGTAGATCGGCGTGGTCGAGCCGTTGCGGTACACCCGGTAGGTCAGCAGGCTGTCGTCGAGGTCGAGGCTCGACTGCCAACTGACCTTCACCGACTTCGGGTTGATGCTGGTCACCGAGGTCTGCGGCAGGCTCGGGGCAGTGGTGTCCGGGGAGCTGGGGAAGCGGGTCAGGCCCTGCTGCGCGGTGCCGTTGACGGTGGTGAACTCCCCGCCGACCCACAGGTATTCGGTGGAGCCGACCGAGGAGAACGACATCACCCGCGGGCCGATCTGCTCGCCGATCCCGTCGTTGGTGTCGGGGAACCACGACACCAGGTGCGGGTCGCCGACCGGCTCGGCGAGCAGGTGCTTGCGCACCGAGTTCGGGTACTCGCCCATGCTGGAGCAGTCGTGGGCGTGGCTGCCGCTGTACAGCACGCTCTGGTAGACCGCGACCGTCTGGGTGGCCCCCAGGCAGTTGTCCCGCCAGACCTGGCTGAAGTCGGTGAGGCTGAAGCGGGCCCGGCCGTCGAAGACACCGCCGCCGGTGCCCTCGTTGCCGGTGTAGAAGCTGTTGCTCGCCGGGTCGACGTAGATGGTCTTGGTGACGGAGGCCGCGTCGAAGAAGCCGGTCGGGTACGCCTTCACCAGCGTGCCGCCGGTGGTGGCGTCGACGACCGCGAGGGAGTGCGAGTCGGCGCCGTCGACGGTGTTGAAGTCACCGCCGAGGATGGCGTCCTTGCCGTTCGGGGTCAGCGCGAGCGCCCGGCCGGGGTTGTCGACGTCGGGTGCCCACGGCAGCAGCGCGCCGTTGGCGGCGCTGACCGCCGCGTAGCGGTGCCGGGTGGCGCCGTCGACGGAGGTGACGTCGCCGCCGAAGTACACCGCGTCGTCGGTGGCCACGATGGTGCGCACCGTGCCGCTCACCGCCGGCCGGAAGGTGGTGCTGACCGCGCAGGTGGCCAGGTCGATCGCGGCCAGGCTGCTCACACCGGTGCCGCCCGCCGAGCCGAAGAAGCCGCCCGCGTACAGCGTCTTGCCGTCGGGGGAGACCGCCAGCGCCCGTACCGTGGCGTTGTTCGAACCCACGGTGAACGCGGGCTGGCAGCCTGCCGGTTGGCCGGTGGCCGCGTTGAACGACGCGAAGTTCCCGGCCGCGGTCTCGCTGGTGCCGGCGGCGGCCCCCGGCGGGCGGATCGTGGAGAAGGTGCCGCCGGCGAAGACGTCGCCGCCGGACTGTGCCATCGCCCAGACGATGCCGTTGGTCTGGTAGGTGGGCAGGTTCCCGGCGGTGATGCCGACGGGTGGTTGCAGTGCGGTCGCCGGGGGCGGCCCCACGATCCCCAAAGCCGCGGCTGCCAAGGCGAGGGCAGCCGTCAACACCGGCCATCTGCACATGCGTTGCTCTCCTCTACGGAATGGTGCCCGGGGTGGTGCGGGAAGGTGCCGAAGCTCTCGCCTCGGCGCTACCGGTCGATGCGGACGCTCGCGCCCGCGAGCTGATCCGCCACCTGCCGCATGTCGGCGTCCACCATCAGCCGGGCCAGCTCCTCGACCCTGACCTGTGGTCGCCAGCCGAGCAGGTCGCCGGCCTTGGAGGCGTCGCCGATGAGCGCGTCCACTTCGCTGGGCCGCTCGTACTTGGGGTCGTAGCGCACATGCTCGGCCGGGTCGAGGTCGGCGTGCGCGAACGCCGTGTCGAGGAACTGCCGTACGGTGGCGGCCCGTCCGGTGGCCACCACGTAGTCCTCGGGCTCGTCCCGTTGCAGCATCCGCCACATCGCGTCCACGTACTCCGGTGCGTAGCCCCAGTCGCGGACCGCGTCCAGGTTGCCGAGGTAGAGCCGCTGTTGCAGGCCGGCCTTGATCCGGGCCACCGCGCGGGTGATCTTGCGGGTCACGAAGGTCTCGCCGCGGCGCGGTGACTCGTGGTTGAACAGGATGCCGTTCACCGCGTACATCCCGTACGCCTCACGGTAGTTGACCGTCGCCCAGTAACCGAAGACCTTCGCGCAGGCGTAGGGGCTGCGCGGGTGGAAGGGGGTGCCCTCGTGCTGCGGGGGCGGGGTGGCGCCGAACATCTCGGAGGAGGACGCCTGGTAGACGCGGGCGCCGATACCGCTGGCCCGGACCGCCTCCAGCAGCCGCAGCGCGCCCAGGCCGGTGACGTCGCCGGTGTACATCGGGGCGTCGAAGGAGACCCGCACATGCGACTGGGCGCCGAGGTTGTAGATCTCGCCCGGCTGGACGTCGCGCAGCAGGTTCACCAGCGCCACCCCGTCGGACAGGTCGGCGTGGTGCAGCACCAGCGACCGGTGGGCCTCCTGCGGGTCCTGGTAGATGTGGTCGATCCGCTCGGTGTTGAAGGACGAGGAGCGGCGCACGATGCCGTGCACCGTGTAGCCCTTGGACAGCAGCAGTTCGGCCAGGTACGAGCCGTCCTGCCCGGTGACGCCGGTGATGAGGGCGGTCTTGCCCACGTGTTCCCCCAGGGGTGGAGTGGTCGGGGCCGGTTGCCGGACCCGTGGCCGTGGCCGGGGCCGCAAAGCCGGGCCGTCGGTGTGCGGTCGGTCAGGCGCGCACCCGGGACAGGCTGTCAGGGCAATTCAGGGAATCGGCGGAATAGGGGGATCGGCACCATGCCGCCCCGAACGGCTGGCACAATCGCCGCCATGACCGAACTGCTGCCGCCCGGCGCCCGGATATTCGTCGCCGGCCACCGCGGGCTGGTCGGTTCCGCGATCGCCCGCCGGCTGACCGCCGACGGCCACCGGGTGCTGACCCGGACCCGCGCCGAACTCGACCTGCGCGACGCCGCCGGCACCGCCGCCTACCTGCGCGACACCCGGCCGGACGCGGTGGTGCTGGCCGCCGCCCGGGTCGGGGGGATCATGGCCAACACGACCTACCCGGTGCAGTTCCTGGAGGACAACCTCGGCATCCAGCTGAGCGTGATCGCCGGCGCCCACCAAGCAGGCGTCCGCCGGCTGCTGTTCCTCGGCTCCAGCTGTATCTACCCTCGGCTGGCCGACCAGCCGATCCGCGAAGAGGCCCTGCTCACCGGCCCGTTGGAGCCCACCAACGAGGCGTACGCCCTCGCGAAGATCGCCGGCATCGTCCAGGTGCGGTCCTACCGGCGGCAGTACGGCGCCGGGTTCGTCTCGGCGATGCCGACCAACCTCTACGGCCCCGGCGACAACTTCGACCTCGCCACCTCGCACGTGCTGCCCGCGCTGATCCGCCGCTTCCACGAGGCCGAACGCGACCGGCTGCCCGAACTGGTGCTGTGGGGCAGCGGCACCCCGCGCCGAGAGTTCCTGCACGTGGACGACCTCGCGTCGGCCTGCGCGCTGCTGCTGCGGGAGTACGACGCCGACGAACCGGTCAACGTCGGCTGCGGTGCGGACCTGACCGTCCGCGAACTCGCCGAGACGGTAAGGGACGTGGTCGGCTACCGCGGCACCATCGGCTGGGACACCGGCAAGCCCGACGGCACCCCGCGCAAGCTGCTGGACGTGTCCCGGCTGCGGTCGCTGGGCTGGCGGCCGCGGATCGCGCTGCGCGACGGGATCGCGTCGGTGTACGCGGGCTGGCGGGCCGAACAGGGCGCCGGCGCCGCGTAATCCGGGTCCGGCACCGCGTAATCCGGCGCCGTGTAACCCGGGTTCGGCGCCGCGCGATCCGGGTCCGGCACCGCGTAAGCCGGCGCCGCGCGATCCGGGTTGGGCGCCGCGCGATCCGTTACCGCGTGATCCGGCGGCGCGTACTCCGAGCGTGCGCCCGAGGCCGGTGCCGGGCTCGGGCACTCGCGCGGTTCTTGGCCGCTCCATCAGTAGGCCCCGCGTCCGTCGACGACCGCCCGCAGGGTACGGGCCATCACGTCCACGTCGCCGGCCAGCGACCAGTTGTCGACGTACCGCAGGTCGATCGCCAGCGTCTCGTCCCACGACAGCTCGCTGCGCCCGCTGACCTGCCACAGCCCGGTGATGCCCGGGCGCACCGCGAGGCGGCGGCGGGCCACCTCGTCGTAGCGGGCCACCTCGTCGGGCAGCGGCGGGCGCGGGCCGACCAGCGACATGTCGCCGCGCAGCACGTTCAGCAGCTGCGGCAGCTCGTCCAGCGAGCAGCGCCGCAGCACCCGGCCGATCCGGGTGATCCGCGGGTCGCGGCGCATCTTGAACATCAGCCCGTCGTTCTCGTTGCCGCCGGACAGCTCCAACTCGGGCCTGCGGGACTCCGCGTCGACCACCATCGTGCGGAACTTCCACATGGTGAACGGCGCGCCCGCCCGCCCGTACCGGATCTGCCGGTGGAAGGCCGGGCCCGGCGAGGTGAGCCGGATCGCGGAGGCCAGCACCGCGAACAGCGGGGCGAGCAGCAGCAGTCCGAGGGCCGCGCCGGTCCGGTCCACCGCGGTCTTCACCGCGACCGGGGTACCGGCCCGGGTCGGCGGCGCGATGTGCAGCAGCGCCAGGCCGGCGGGCGTGTCGAGCCGCATCCGGGCCAGGCCCACGTCCACCAGGCCCGGCACCACGGCGAGCGGCACGTCCGCGTCGTGCAGCGCCCACGACAGGCGGCGCAGCCGCTCGGCGGTCAGTCGTGGACCCGGCGAGACCAGGACGAGTTCGGCCCGGTGCTCGCGGACCGCGCCCAGCACGATGCCCGCGTCCTCGGCCGGGCCGGAGGGCGTGACCGGGCCGAGCCGGGAGGTGACCGGCGCCGCGCACTCCAGCTTCGCGCCGCCCACCGGCACCACCCCGACCACCAGGTAGGCGTGCCCGGTCCTGGCCGTGAGGTGGCCCACCACGTGGTCGGCGGCGCTCGGTTCGCCGATCACCAGCACCCTGCGGACCGCCCGGGCGGAGTGCCGGGCGGCGGTCAGGTGGCGGTGGGTGGCGGCGCGGGTGGCCGTGGCCAGCAGCGGTGCGACGCCGATCCCGGCGAGGGCCAGGGACGCGCTCGCGTTCTCCTCGAACGCGGTGCGCAGCACGGCCAGGACACCGAGCAGTACCAGCCAGTCGCCGAGTACGGCGGCCAGGCCGCTGCTCTCGCCGAGCGCGGCGTCGGTGTAGCGGCGGCGGCAGGCGCGTACCGCGAGCCAGGCCGCGGCCGCCAACGCGCCGCAGACGGCGGCGTGCGGCCGGCCGGTGCGGTGCAGGAGCGAGGCCAGCGGGAGAGCGGCGCCCAGCGCGTCGACGGTCAGCGTCAACGGCAGGTACCAGGGCGCCTTGTCGCCGTGGGCGCCGTGGGCGCTGTGCACGCGGTGGACGCCGTGCCAGCCGTGCAGGGCGCGCGCGGCACGGGCCCGACAGGAGCCGCCGGGCGCGCCCCCGGGTCTTCCGGGCGTGCCGGCCGCGTGCGGCAGCCCGGGCGCACCGGACAACACGGGAACGGTGGGAACAGCGGGAAGGGCGGACACGGTGGAGGTGGCGTGCGCGGCCGGCATCGCGTGCGCGGCAAGGGCATCGGTGCGCGCCGATGCCCTGGTGCCTATCGCGTGCCGTGCGCCGCCGCGCGCGGATCTTGGTGGTGGCTCACTGTCTACGGATGTTCCGGGCAGGGCAGGTGTTGCCGGGGTTGTTTCGCTACGCCGCATGGACCCCCCTGGCACCTCGCGACCGACGTGGAGCCCCAGCACTTCCCCAAGTGCTGGCGCTCCGTGACACCAGCGAACGCTAAGCCACGTAGGGCCCGTTCCGCTGCCGATTGCACATATTCGAGTCGATGTCATGACAGAGTTGACCTTCGTGCCGCAGACGGTCAGCTCGACGGTGTATAGCGCGGGACCGGCCGCGGCGCCAGGGGTGCGGTAAGGGGAGAAACCCTGGTCGAACGCCCCTTACAGTAGGACGTCGTGTCTCTCGTTCCCACTGTGCACCTGCCCGACGATCTCGCCGCCGCGCTCACCCGCCGGCTCGCCGCCACCGCCCCGACCCAGGCGTCCGCCCAGGTGGACCGGCTGATCGAGCACTACCGCGGCGCCACGCCGACCGCCGCGCCCGTGCTGCGCGACGCCGCCGACGCGGCGGCCTACGCCGCGTACCGGATGCCCGCCACGTACGCCGCCGCGCGCTCCGCGCTCGCGGCGCTGCACGCCCGTACCGCGGGCTGGACCCCGGCCACGCATCTCGACCTCGGCGGTGGCACCGGCGCCGCGCGGTGGGCGGTCGGAGACGTCTGGCCCGGGGCGGACGGCCCGGCCGGCACCGTACTGGACTGGTCGGCGGCCGCCCTCGACCTCGGCCGCGCGCTCGCCGCGGACTCCGCGACGCCGTCCGTGCGCACCACGACCTGGACCCGCGCCCCGCTGTCCGGCGCGCCCGCCCTGCCCGCCGCCGACCTCGTGACCGTCTCCTACGTGCTCGGCGAGCTGACCCCCGGTGACCGCGCCGCCCTGGTCGAGGCCGCCGCCGCGGCGACCCGGCCCGGGGGCGTGGCGCTCGTCGCCGAACCCGGCACCCCCGACGGCTACGCGCGGATCATCGGTGCCCGGGACCGCCTCGTCGCCGCCGGGTTCACCGTCCTCGCGCCCTGCCCGCACAGCGGTCCGTGCCCGGTCACCGGCACCGACTGGTGCCACTTCGCCGCGCGCGTCCACCGCTCGGCCCTGCACCGCCAGGTCAAGGGCGGCACCCTGCCGTACGAGGACGAGAAGTTCAGCTACGTCGCCGCGGCCCGTCCCGCGGGGCCGGGGGATTCGGCTGAGGCCTCCGGGTCCGCCGGGTCCGCTGAGGTGACGGGCTCGGCCGCGGTGCCCGCCGCGAACCGCGTCGTCCGTCACCCCCAGACCCGCAAGGGCCAGGTCCTGCTCGACCTGTGCGCCGCCGCCGGCGACCTCACCCGCACCACCGTCAGCAAGCGCCAGGGCCCCCTCTACCGCGAGGCCCGCGACGCCCGTTGGGGCGACCCGTGGCCGCCGGACCAGCCGCCGGCCGGGCCGGGCCCCGCTACGGACTCCGCCGACCCCCGCTGAGCACGCGCCAGGCGTAGACGCCGCTGTCGCCGGCCGCGCCGTCCACGAGAGCGTCGAGCTTTCCGCGGAACGGCACGGCCACCGCCCCGCCGCCGCAGACCACGTCCTTCGTCCCGCCCCGCGCCCGTACGGTGAGGTGGCCGCTGCCCGAGCAGGCGATCTGGAAGAGGTGCGGGCCGGGCAGCGTCTCGGCGATCTCCTCCCCGGTGTGCGCGGCCCAGTCGTAGCCCGACGCGACCGGCCCGCCGAGGTAGCCGGCCGGACGGTACCGGCCGACGAGGTCGAGGGCGGGCTCGGCGACGGCGCTCAGCGTGGCAGCGGAGGCGGCCCGCGAGACCGAGGGCGCGGCACCGGCGGCGCCGGACGCCGACCGCGCCGGGGACCCCGTATCCGAGCCGGACCCGGAGCACGCGGCGAGCGCGACCGCGCAGGCGCCGATCAGGAGCGCGGCGCCGCTACGCCGTACACCCCGCGCGGACGCCGCCGAACCCGGTGCGCGGGCGGGACGGTCGGGCGCGGCCCCGGTGCGATTCCGCGGTGCCGCGAGCCCGTTGGCACCGTGCCGTTCTGCCGCCATGTCAACTCCCCTGGGAGCCCGGCGGGTTCCGGGCGTCCTGCCGGGGAGGACGGGAGCGGCGGGGTGTCGGTTCCGGCCGGTCACAACCAGCCGACGCGGTGGAAGGCGCGGTAGCACAGGCCGGACAGGACGGCGGTGACGCCGAGCATGATCGGGTAGCCGTAGGTCCAGCCGAGTTCGGGCATGTGGTGGAAGTTCATGCCGTAGAAGCCGGCGATCATCGTCGGGATGGCGAGGATCGCGGCGCCCGCGCTGATCCGGCGCATGTCGACGTTCTGCTGCACGGCGAGCTGGCTGAGGTTGGCCGACAGCAGGCCGTCCACCAACTCGCCGTAGGCGATGAGGTGTTCGCGGACGTGCGAGAGGTGGTCGGCGACGTCGCGGAAGTAGCGGCCCATCTCGGTGTTGATCAGGCCGTCGGCGCCCTCGGTGAGGCGTTCCAGCGGCCGGGCCATCGGGAAGACGGCGCGCTTGAACTCGATGAGCTCGCGCTTGAGTTGGTAGATGCGACTGGCGTCGTCGCCGTGCTCGGGGGAGAAGACGTCGGACTCCAGGGTGTCGACGTCGAGTTCGACCGCGTCGGCGACGTCGAGGTAGTCGTCGACGACCTGGTCGGTGATGGCGTGCAGCACGGCGGACGGGCCGTGCGCGAGCATCTCCGGGCGGCTCTCCAGGGCGCGCCTGACCCGGGCCAGGCCCGGCGCGCTGCCGTGCCGGACCACGACCACGAAGTCGGGGCCGAGGAAGATCATCACCTCGCCGGTGTCGACCACCTCGCTGGTCGCGGTGAGCTTCTCGTGCTCGACGAAGACGACGGTCTTCAGGACGAGGAAGAGGGTGTCGCCGTAGCGCTCCAGCTTCGGCCGCTGGTGGGCGTGGACGGCGTCCTCGACCGCGAGCGGGTGCAGCCCGAAGACCTCCGCGATCTCCTCCAGGTGCTCCGCGTCTGGCTCGTGCAGCCCTATCCACGCGAAGCCGCCGCGCTTGCGGGCCTCGTCCAGGGCCTGCTGCGGGGGCAGGGAGGCGGCCCGGCAGCCGTCCTCGTAGACCGCGCAGTCCACCACCACGTCGGCGGTGCAGCGCCGCTGCTCGGGCAGGTCGCCCTCGCCGTCGAGGGAGTGCCACTGCCCGGTGCGCCGCCACTGGCGGCCGAAACCGCGCCGGGAACCGTCCTTGCGGTGGATCACCGCGGGCCTGTTCGTCATCGTGCCTTCTCCAGTACCGCTCTTGCCGCGTTGTGCCCGGGGACGCCGCTGACTCCGCCGCCGCGGACCGCGCCCGCCCCGCAGAGGAAGACGTTCGCACATCCGGTGCCGACCCCCCAACGCCCTGTGGCCTGGGTCACATCGGCGCCGGTATCACCGTACCGGCCCCCGTCCGCCGCCCCGGCCCTCTGCCCGTCCGGCTCCTCGTCGGCGTACGGCCAGGACAGGTCGCGGTGGAAGATGTGGCCGCCCGGCAGCCCCACCTCCCGCTCCAGGTCGAGCGGCGACTTCGCCTCCAGGCACGGCCGCCCGTCCGCGTCGGTGGCCAGGCAGTCCGCCAGCGGTTCGGCGAGCACCGCGTCGAGCTGGGCCAGCGTCGCGGCCAGCAACTCCCGCTTGGTGCCCTCCGGGTCGGCCGCGAAGAGCCGGGCGGGCGCGTGCAGCCCGAAGAGGGTGAGCGTGTGCGCGCCGGTCGCGGCCAGCTCGGGGGAGAGGATCGACGGGTCGGTCAGCGAGTGGCAGTAGATCTCCGACGGCGGCGCGTCCGGCACCCGCCCGGCCGCCGCCTGCTCGTACGCCGTCTGCAACTGCCCGTAGCCCTCGGCGACATGGAAGGTGCCGGCGAACGCGTCCCGCGGGTCCACCGCGCGGTCCCGCAGTCGCGGCAGGCGGCGCAGCAGCATGTTCACCTTGAGCTGCGCGCCCTCCGGTCGGGGCGGGCGCGCGGCGCCGAGCAGGCCGGCGAGCGCGTCCGGGGAGGCGTTGACCAGCACGTCGCGGGCCGCGACGGTACGGGTCCGGCCGCTCCCGGCGTCCTCGTACGTCACCTCCGCGACCTTGCCGTCCGTCGCGATCCCGGTCACCTCCGCGCCGGTCACGATCCGCGCGCCCGCCGCACGGGCGGCGGCCGCGAGCGCGTCCGTGAACGCGCCCATCCCGCCGATCGGCACGTCCCAGTCGCCGGTGCCGCCCCCGATCACGTGGTACAGGAAGCAGCGGTTCTGCCGCAGGGACGGGTCGTGGGCGTGGCTGAACGTGCCGATCAGCGCGTCGGTGAGGACCACGCCGCGCACCACGTCGTCGGTGAACGCGGCCTCCACGGTCTCGCCGAGCGGCCGTTCGAACAGCGCTTCCCACGCGGCCGGATCGCCCACCCTGCGCTCCAGCTCCGCCCGGGTCGGCAGCGGCTCGGTCAGCGTCGGGAAGACCTGCCGCGCGACGTGCCCGGTCATCGCGTAGAAGCGCTGCCACGCCTCGAAGTCCCGCTCCGAGCCGGTCAGCCGCGCGAACTGCTCCCGGGTGCGCGCGGTGTCCTCCGCGTCCACCAGCAGCCCGCTGTCGCCGTGCGGGGTGTACGACGAGATGCGGCGGCGGCGCACCGCGAAGCGCAGGTCCAGGTCGTCGACGATCTTGCGCGGGAGCAGGCTCACCAGGTACGAGTAGCGGGAGAGGCGGGCGTCCACCCCGGTGAACGCCCGCGTCGACACCGCGGCGCCGCCGGTCGCCGGCAGGCGCTCCAGCAGCAGCACGCTGCGGCCGGCTCTGGCGAGGTACGCGGCGGCCACCAGTCCGTTGTGACCGCCGCCCACGATCACCGCGTCGTGCTGCGCACCGCTCGAAACGTCCATCCCGGCACTCTACGGTGCCCCTGACCCGCCCGGCTGCCCCGTTCTGCCGGTCGAGGGACCACCCCTCGGTGGGTGGTTGCGCGCGCAGTTCCCCGCGCCCCTGGATTACTGCGGGTCCTCCCGCGCCAAGCACGGTTCGAGCCGCACCTACCCGAGGGCGGTCGGGTGAGGCTAGTCGGACGGGGGGTTCCAGGAGGCGATGGGGTCGAAGCTGCGGAGGGCGGCCGTGGGGGAGATACGGGAAGCCGCGGCGATGGCGAGGTCGCGGAGGAGGGTGGCGGAGCGGTGTCGGGTGGAGAGAAGCCGGGCCACGCGCGCGGAGGAGGCGACGACGGAGGTCGTACGGGGCAGCCGCGCGGCCGTGTAGGACGCGAGCGCGGCACCCGTTTCCGCACCGGCAAGGTGATACGCGAGGACCACCGCGTCCTCGACCGCTTGGTTGCCGCCCTGCCCGAGGAAGGGAGTGGCGGAGTGGGCGGCGTCGCCGAGCAGGACCGTACGGCCGCGGTGGAAGGCGGGGAGCGGCTCGCGCAGGTGGTGGAGGTCGTTGCGGAGGACCTCCGCGGGCGCCGCGGCGGCGATGATCGCGGGGACGGGCTGGTGCCACCGCCCGAACCGCTCCCGCAGTTCGCCCCGCTCCCCGTCGGGACCGGTGCCGTGGCCGCCGGGCGGCGCGAGCGCGGCGGCGTACGCGTAGACGCGGCCGTCCGCCAGCGGTTGGGTGCCCCACAGGCGGCCGGCGCCCCAGGTCTCGTGGGGCGCGAAGGGCTCGGCCGGGGCGGCGACGACCGTACGCCAGGAGGTGAAGCCGCTGTACGCGGGCCCGGGGTGGGAGGGGAAGAGCGCGGAACGCACCCGGGAGTGGATGCCGTCGGCGGCCACGACGAGGTCGGCGGTGAACTCGCGGTCGTCGACGGTGCGTACGACCGCCGGCCGCCCGTCGGGGTCGCCCTCGTCGAGGAGCTGGGCGGCGCTGCCGGTCCGCAGGGCGCCGGACGGCAGTCGCGCGGCGAGGCGCCCGATCAGGTCCGCGCGGTGCACCAGCACGATCGGCCCGCCGAACCGCTCGGCGGCGGCCGCGCTGCTGGTCCGGGCGAGCCAGCGGCCGGAGGGACTGCGCATCCCGCCGTCGCCCTGCCACGCGCCCAGTGCGCGCAGCTCCGCGCCGAGGCCGACCGTGTCGAAGGCCCGTAGCCCGTTGGGCGCGAGCGCGATGCCGGCGCCGACCGGCGCGAGCGTGTCGGCCCGCTCCAGGACGGTGGTCCGCCAGCCGCGCAGGTGCAGCGCGAGCGCGGCGGTGAGCCCGCCGATGCCGCCGCCGATGACGACGGCGTGCGCAGTGGACATGTCTTTCCTCCTGTCCCGACCGGGGCCGGCCCCCCGTTCACTACATCTGTAGTGGATACGGCTCACCGTACTACGGATGTAGTGGAGGTGGTAGAGATGGGGCATGGCCAGCCACTCCGCCGCCGCGCGCGCCGACCTCGTCGCCGACACCGCGCTGACCCTGCTCGCCGAACGCGGCATGCGCGGGCTCACCCACCGTGCCGTGGACGAGGCGGCCGGGCTGCCCCAGGGCTCGACCTCCAACCACGCCCGCACCCGCCTGGCGCTGCTCGAAACGGCGGTACGGCGGCTGGCCGAGCGCGAGGCGTCGGTGCTGGCGCTGAGCGAACTGCCCCCGGGCATGCCCGCGCCGGGGGAAAGCCAGGGGGAGCGGGCGGGTGCGCGGCGCGAGGCCGGCACGTCGGCGGCGGAGGCCGGTACGCCGGCGGACCTGATGGCCGACGCCCTCTCCCTCGCCCTGTACCGCTACCTCACCCGCCACCGCGCCCTGCTGGTCAGCCGGTACGAACTCGCGCTCGAAGCCACCCGGCGGCCGGAGCTGCGCGAGGTCTACGACGCGGCCGGGCGGCGGTTCCAGGAGCCGCTGGCGGCGATGATGGCCGCGGCCGGTTCGGCCGAACCCGAGCGGCACGCACTGTCGTTGACCGCCTGGTCCGAGGGCATGCTCTTCTCCTGCGCGGTGGGCGGTCACCACGCCGCCGCCCCCAGCAGGGAGGAGTTGCGGCGCGGTTTCCGCGAACTGCTGCGCGGTGCCTTGGGTGAGGCCGCGCCCGACGCCTGAACCGGCCGCCGACGCCTGAACCGGCTGCCGATGCCTGAACCGGCCGCCGGGGTCGGCCGGTCGGGCCGGTTCGGTCGTCGCCGGGTCAGCCGGTCGGCGGGCGCAGCTCCATCGTGCAGCACTTGACGCTGCCGCCGGCCTTGTGGAACTCCGACATGTCGACCGGCACCGGGACGAACCCGCGGCTCCGCAGCGGCTTGTGCAGGCCCCTCGCGGCGCGCGGCAGCAGGACGTTGCGGCCGTCGCCGACCGCGTTGAGACCGAGGACCGCGGCGTCCTTCTCCGTGGCCAGGAGGGCGTCCGGGAAGAGGCGTTCGAGGACGGCGCGGCTGCCCGGGGTGAAGGCGCCCGGGTAGTACATGATCTCGTCGGCCGTGTCGTCGAGCACCGCCAGCGCGGTGTCGAGGTGGTAGTAGCGGGGGTCGGTGAGTTCGAGGCTGATCACCGGGCGGCGGAAGAACTCCTGCGCCTCGTCGTGCGCGAGCGGGCTGCTGCGGAAGCCCTGCCCGGCCAGCAGCCAGGAGGACGTCACCGCGAAGTCGCCCTCGCCTTCGTTGACGTGGTCCGGTTCACGGATGTCGGGGTAGCCGTGGGCGCGGAACCAGGCGAGGTGCGCGGGGGCCTCGGCGGTCCGCTCCGGGTTGGCGAACCGCGCGCCCAGCACCCGGCCGTCCACCACGGTGGCGCCGTTCGCCGCGAAGACCATGTCGGGCAGGTCGGGCAGCGCGTCCATCACCTCCACGGTGTGGCCGAGCGCGCGGTAGCGGTCGCGCAGGTCCTCCCACTGGAACAGGGCGAGCGCCGGGTCCACCGGTTTCTTCGGGTCCATCCAGGGGTTGATGCTGTACGTCACTCGGTAGTGCGCCGGTGGGCACATCAGGTACCGGCGGGGCGTCGCGATGCGCAATGGGGGCTCCTCGGGGGATGGGTGAGTGCCTGACTTGCACGAGCGCCCTCCCGTCGGACGGTCGGCCCGAGGGAGGACGCGGGGTCCTACGAGTGCATTGTGCGCTCATTCGGGTGCCCCTGACCCGCCCGAGTGGTGTGGTTTGTTGGTTGAGGGATCAGCTGTTGGTGGGTGGTTGGGCGCGCAGTTCCTCGCGCCCCTGACCCGCCCGGGTGGTGTGGTTTGTTGGTTGAGGGATCAGCTGTTGGTGGGTGGTTGGGCGCGCAGTTCCTCGCGCCCCTGACCCGCCCGAGTGGTGTGGTTTGTCGGTTGAGGGGCCGCCTGTTGGTGGGTGGTTGGGTGCGCAGTTCCTCGCGCCCCTGAGCCGCCCGTTGAGGGGCCGCCTGTTGGTGGGGGGTTGGGCGCGGCCCTGGGGATGTGCGGGTCAGAAGCCGATCGCTTCGCGGAGGAGGAGGACGGTGCCGCGGTCGGGGAGGTGTTCCGCGTGGAGGACGAGAACGCGGTTGACGGCGCTGGGCCACCCGTACGCCGCGCGGGTGCGGGCGCTTTCCAGCGGGAGGCAGTGCTCTTCGACGCGCCGCAGCGCGGTGTCGAGGTCGGGGACGACCTTCTGCGCGCCGACGACCCAGATCGCGCGGGCGGCCCCGCCGGCGTAAGCGGGCAGTTGGCTGCCGCTGCCGGAGGCGATCACGAGGGAGCCGGTCTCGGTGAGCGCGGCGACGCTGCCCACGATGACGTCGGGGACGGCGAGCAGCCGCCGGATGTCGTCGGCGCCGGTGACGCGGTCCATCGCGAGGACGCGTGGCTTGACGGCGTCGTACCGTCCACCCGCGTTGATGTCGTCGTCGATGCCGGACAGGCGGAGGGTCTCGCTGGCCGCGGTGAACACGCCGGCGCCCGCCGGGATCAGCTCTTCGACGCGGGCGCGCGCGGCGGCGGCGTCGTCAAGGATCTCCACGGTGAAACCGTGCGCGGCCAGCGCGGCGGCGGCCCGCTCCAGGCGCTGGGCGGGTGCCGCTTCGGTGAAGGGCGTCGCGGGTGGTTCGGGTGTCGGGGACGTTGCGGATGTCGCTGCGGTCATGATGTCGGTGGACTCTCTGTTCGCCGGAAGGGATGTCCCTCTCAGCGGTTCGACAACGCGGGCCGCCGGAGTGTGAGGCGGCGGCACCGGCCTCACACTCCGGCGGGCTGTGGTGTCGTAAAGGGGAGGGCGGAGACGAACCGAGGGAGCCGTCGGCACCATGACCACCCGAACCGGGCACGTACACGGCCGGCCCGATCCGGGCCTGGACGCGTTCCTGAGCGAGCGGCGCCGGCTGGTCAACCTGGCCTACCGGCTGCTGGGCTCGCTGGCCGAGGCCGAGGACGCCGTCCAGGAGACCTTCGCGCGCTGGTACGCCATGTCGCCGCGGCAGCAGGAGGCCATCGCGTCCCCCGGCGCCTGGTTGACGACGGTCGCCGGCCGGATCTGCCTCAACCTGCTCGGCTCGGCGCGGGCCCGGCGGGAGACCTACGTGGGCGAGTGGCTCCCCGAGCCGCTGCCGGACCGTACGGAGTGGATCGACGGGCGGCCGGGCGTGGCGGCCGAGGCGGACCCGGCCGACCGGGTCACCCTGGACGAGTCGGTGGACCTGGCCCTCCTGGTCGTGCTCGAAGCGATGACTCCGGCCGAGCGCGTCGCGTTCGTCCTGCACGACGTCTTCCGGTACTCGTTCGTGGAGGTGGCCGGCATCGTCGGCCGTACGCCGGCGGCCTGCCGGCAGTTGGCCTCCTCGGCCCGCCGCCGGGTCCGCGCCTCGCGGCCCTCCACGACCGCGTCCGCCGAACGCGCCCTTGTCGTAAAGGACTTCAAGCAGGCGTGGGAGGCCAAGGACATCGGCGCGCTGATCTCCCTGCTCGACCCCGACGCCACCGCGACCGCCGACGGCGGCGGCCTCGCCGCGACCTTCGTGCGGCCGATCGAAGGGGCCGGGCGGATCGCCCGCGCGTGGATCGAGATCGCCCGCCGCAGGCCCGACGACATGGCCTTCCTGGAACGCACGGTCAACGGCCGGCCTGGGCTGGTCGCCCTCCAACGCGGCCGCGCCGTCACGGTCTTCGCGTTCGACGTCGCGGACGACCGGATCAGGCGGATCTGGGTCGTCCGCAACCCGGAGAAGCTCCGCTCCTGGAAACCGAGTTGACGTGGGGCCCGTTCTCAGCCGGCGACGCGGGCCGCGTCGAGGCCGGCGAGGATCTGGTCCACGGTCTGGTGGGGGGTCTGGTGCGACGTGTCCAGCCAGAGCCCGCGGCGCGGGGTGTCCCGGCGCAGCGCCTCGTCCAAAGCGTCGATCGTCCAGGGGCCGCCGTAGCCGTTCTTGGGGCGGTCGGCCTCCCGCGCGGCGACCGCGTCGGGGCGGGGCGCGAGGACGACCAGATACCGGGGCCTCGTCGTGACGGCCTCAAGGTAGGCGTCCAAGTGCCCGCCGAGCACGACGTCTTGGACGACCACCGTCCAGCCCTCCCGCGCGTACAGGTCCGCGACCGCGGCGGACGCCCGGTGGCGCAGCCGCAGTTGGGCCGTCGCCTCGGTGCTCGGCCGCGGGGTGAACTCCTCGCGGCCGGAGACGATCATCCGCCGGAAACCGTCGCCGCGCAGGTGCACGGAGCGCGCCAGCCGCTCGGCCAGCAGTTGGGCGACGGTGGACTTCCCGGCTGCCATGACGCCGGTGACGAGCACGACCGCGGAACCGAGTTCCCGCACCTGCTTGCCTCCGTCCGGTCCGGCCGAGTGGACACGACACGCCTCGCCGCGCCCCCGACGGATCTGCCGAGGAGCAGGTTCGGTGAGCGCGAGGAGCCGACACGGCAGGCCAACTCCTTTTTTCACACGGGGTGATGACCATGACTATGCTCCCTTCCGCCGGTGCTGGCGATTCCGCCTGCGGCCCGTCGGGCGTGCACAGGACCGGGGAGTAGGAGAAGCAACTCATGCACATCAAGGACAGCGAGCTGACCACCACGTTGTCGGCGCAACTGGGGGAGAAGCTCGAAGCGGCGGCGTACGCGCGGCTGAACACCGCGCTCAGCCCCGCTCGTATGCTCACGCCGCTCGGCAACTACCTGGTCGCCAGGCCCGCGGCCCGATCCGCGGCCCGCAAGATCACCGATGCCACCGACGTACCGATGGACGCGGCCATGGTGCTGGGGATCACGGCGGACGCCCTGCACGTGTGGAAGGCGGACCCGATGCTCAACCAGGTGCACGAGCACCTCGGTTCGGTGCCGCTGTCCCGTATCACGGGGCTGCGGGTGGAGGGCGGCCGCACCTGGCAGGACGTGCGGATCACCCTCGACGACGGCAACGAGATCACCCTCCAGGCGCGCGGCGAGATCCACGCGATCGCGAGTGCCTTCGACCAGCGGGGCGCGGGCGCCTGACAACGGCGACTCCGGGTGTTCGGGGCGGTCCGTCAGTGTCCTGACCCGCGGTGGTGAGGCGCTGCGGGTGGTGCTTGGACCGTGCTGAACGGGGGTGAACGCGACTGTGACCGCAACTGCCGAACAGGGCGTTCCCCCTGGCGGGACGGACCTCCGAGCACCACCGACTCGGCGACGCCGTCCTCGCGACCGCCGGGGTCGCGGTCGCGGTCGCAGGTCAGCCGGAACAGCCGGCGCACCCGGGCGCTGATCGGCGCCATCGCGAATTCAGCGGCAAAGGCCATGCGGATCTCGGTGCGTGTCGCTTCGACCTCGGGAGGCTCCGCGTGGCTTTCCGCGGCCTTCCGCTCGCGGGCGGGTCTCCACTGACGTCGCTCGCAGGTGCTGCCTCTCGGCGCTTCGCTGCCTGGAGGGCACCGAACGGCGGTGGACATCCGGAGCCGCAACCACAAGGCTCATCCGCGTTCATGCTCTGCGCCAGCCGCTCAGCAACTCTTCCGGGCCGTACGCCGCCTGAAGCCCGGAACAGCTGACCCCGTTGCGAGAGACCGCCACGAGCGGCACCGGCTCGTCGGTGATCGCGCCTCGGTGTTTCTGCAACGCGACCAGGTCGTGGCTGTCGAACGCGGAATTCTCCAGCCACTTGACCGAGCCGAGGAAGAGCAACTGCTTGGCCACCGGCTGCCGGTCGGCGCCCACCAGGTCGATTTCGACGTCGTTGCTGCGGGTCCAGTACCCGCCGATGGCCGGGGCGCCGGGCAGGCGCCCGTCCGGCAGGAGACGGGCGAGGGATTCCCGCACCACAGGCTCGATCGCCCGCCCCCGCCAGCTCGTCCACCGCTCCTTGATCCGGCTCAGCGTGACATCTCCGGCGATCTGGGGAGAGCCCGGACCCGGACCCGTCGGCTGCCCGGGCCGGGCACCTCATGGCCGAGGGGGCGGCCGCCGAGGTCATGGCGGCGATCCGGGGTCTGCCGGTTCGCTGGGCCGCTGCCGGGAGGGGCCGTGCAGGAGCGGGGCCAGGACGCTGGCGAGCAGCAGCGCGGAAAGGGCGGCGAGCACGGACGGGGGGAGCGTGGCGGCCGTGCCGGGGGCGCGGGTGGCGCCCATGAAGTCAAGGGCGCTCAGCCCGTTCGCGGCCGCGTACCACACCGGCACGTAGAGGGCCTGGAAGAGCCGGTGGCCACGGCTGCGGGTGCCGAGGGCGAGCGCGAGGGAGGGGATGAACGTAGCCGCCGCGAGCCAGCAGGCGACGCCGCGGGAGTCGCCGTCGCGCAGCAGGACGGCCAGCGGGCCGAGCCCGGTGGCGGCGGTGAGGGTGACGCCGGCCGCCCACTCGGCCAGCACTCGGCGGTACGGGCGGGGGGCCGCGCCGAGCAGGGTGTCGACCCGGTGCTCGGCGGCCTGGGAGCCGAGCCGGGACCACAGCAGGACCGGCCAGATCCAGGCCGCCGGGAGCACGAAGCGGGTCGCACCGCTGCCGGTCGCGGCGAAGGCGGTCAGGGTCAGCAGCGCCACTGTGCCCCACCACCACCAGCGGGTGCCCTGCATCAAGATCCGCAGCTCGGCGGCGTACAGGCGCGGGAAGAGCATCCCGCCGGTACTGGCGGGAGTGAGCGGGCCCTGCACGGGCGCCGGCCTCGGCGCAGCGGCGGCCGACGGCGGCGCGACCGGGCGTACGGGCGTGGTGGCGCGGGCCCTCGCCGGGTCGAAACGAGGGAACCACAGACTCGGCAGCAGCGCGCAGAGCACCGCGAGCGCGACGATCGCGGCACGGCCGAGCAGGAAGCCGCCGCCCGGTGTGAAGCCGTCCCAGGTGAAGACGCGCAGCGGTGTGTCGGTGTAGGTGAAGCCGAGGCTGAAGTCGCCGCGCGCGCCGGGCGCCTGGGCGAGCAGATCGGCCCGCATGGACCGGGTGGCCTCGTGCACGCCGATGCCGCCGAGCGGCGCGCTCGGGCCTTGCCCGGCGAAGGCGAAGGCCAGCCAGACGAAGAACCAGACCACGTTGCCGAGCCCCCCGCGCAGCCCAGGCACCGTGTCGATGAGCAGCGCGGCCGCCGCGACGGCCACCATGACCGGCAGCGCCAGCACGGCGAAGGGCAACAGCAGCGCCACCGGGTCCACGGCCCGCGACTCGCCGCGCAGCAGCTGCATCACCGGCGCGGTCACCGCGAGCGCCCCGAGCATCGAGGCGAGCACCAGGACGTTGCCGAGCAGCTTCCCCGCGAAGTACGCGGTCGTGCGCAGCGGGGTCGCCGCCAGCAGCCGCCCGACGCCCGAGGACTCGTCGCGGGCCGGCACACCCCGCACGACGTAGAAGCCGCCGAGCGCCAGCCACAGCGTCCCGGCCAGCGCGGTGGCCAGACCCACGTAGGCGCTGTTGTACGTGCCGCGGTGGTCGCCGATCTGCAGGATCACCCAGTGGCTGCCGGCCGCCGGAACGGCCAGCCACCCCAGGGCCACGGTGGCGAGCAGGGTGACGGCGTAGGACGGGCGGCGGGTCCGGTCGCGCAGGTCGGCGAGGGCGACCCCGGCGACCGAGGAGACCGAGGAGACCGAGAAGAGTCCGCGCCCTGCGGATGCGGCGCTCATCACGCGGCTTCCTGTCGGCGATCCGCGACCGTCGCCAGGTAGGCGTCCTCCAGGTCCGGCTCCGCGGGCACCGCTTCCGGCGCCGGGCGGTGCCCTGCGATCAGCCGCACCCTGACGCCGCCGGGCGTGCGCACCATGCGGCTGACGGTGAAGCGGGCGCGCACCGCCGCCAGGTCCTCAGCCCGCGCCGACAGCTCCCACACCAGGCCCGCGGTACGCCGCAGCAACTCCTCCGGGGTGCCGCGGTAGAGCAGCCGGCCGCCGGCCACCACGGCGATGTCGTGGGCGACGGACTCGACGTCGGAGACGATGTGCGTCGACAGCAGCACGATCTTGTCGGCCGCCAGGTCGCTGAGCAGGTTGCGGAAGCGGACCCGCTCCTCCGGGTCGAGTCCGGCGGTGGGCTCGTCGACGATGAGCACCTCGGGGTCGGCGAGCAGCGCCTGCGCGATGCCGACCCGGCGCAGCATGCCGCCCGAGAACCCCTTCAGCGGCCGCCTGCCGGCCTCTTCGAGGTTCACCAGCCGCAGCAGCTCCGCGGTACGGGCGCGGCCGGTGCGCGCGGACAGGCCCTTCGCGGCGGCGAGGTAGCGCAGGAACTCCGGGGCCGACAGATTCGGGTAGACGCCGAAGTCCTGGGGAAGGTAACCGAGCGCGGCGCGCAGCGCGTTCGGCCGGGCGACCGCGTCAGCGCCGTGCCACAGCACACGCCCGCTGCCCGGGCGGGTGACGGTGGCGGCGATCCGCATCAGGGAGGACTTGCCGGCGCCGTTGGGGCCGAGCAGGCCCAGCATGCCGGGGGCCAGACGCAGCGTGACGCCGTCCACGGCGCGCTTGCCGCCGCGGTAGGTCTTGGTGACGTCGATCAGCTCCAGCATCAGTGCTTGCCTCCGCGCAGCTTCGTGGGGCGGCCGTCGCGGAGCACGGTCAGGCCGCGCGGCACCTCCACGCGGAAGCGGGCGTCGCACAGCGCGAGCCCCTTGCAGCGGGCGTCCAGGTCGAGGGTCCGGCCGTGCAGCGTCCAGACCAGCGTCTTCTTGCTGCCGGCCTTCGCGTCGAACCAGCGCGTGACCTCGACGTCCTTCCGGTCGGCGGCGACGAGGTCGGTCGGGATGCCGTGCGCCCGGACATCGAGGGTGTCGCCGCCGAACGCGAACGCCGTGCTGCGCGGGGTGGCGTTCTTCGCGTCCACGGAGCAGGCGGTCAGCGAGCCGAGGGCGAGCAGGACGGCGGCAAGCGCGGGGGCGCCGGCCGGGACGAGGGGGCGCACGGGGTCCTCCGGGTGGGTCGGTGATCAGGCCCTCCGAGGGTGCGCGAGCGGGGGGTGCGCCCGCATCTGCCGTTCGGCAGATATCGCGGGGGGGAGTAGCCGGCGCACCGATGCCCGAGTGCCGGGTGCCTCGTGCCCGGGCGTCCGCCGGGTGGGCGTCACGCCGCCAGCAGCGCCCGTACGCGCCAGCCCGTCGGGTGCGGACCGCAGGTCAGCGAGCCGCCGAGGGTTTCGAGACGCTGGGTCAGTTCGGCCAGACCCGTACCGCCGCCGTGCCGGGGGCCCGTACGGGCCGGGACCGTGCGGCCGTCGTCGGCGACCGTCACCTCCACGCCACCCGCGGTACGCGCGACGGTCACCGTCACCTGGGCCGCGCCCTCGGCGTGACGGCGCACGTTCGTCAGCGCCTCCACGACCACGCGGTAGGCGGCGTCGTCCGACAGCCGAGGCAGTACGTCCTCCAGGCCCGGTTCCAGCACCAGTTCAGCCCGCGGGCCGTGCCCGGCCGCGGCGAAACGGCCGACGAGGGCGGGCAGGTCGGCGAGGCCGCACGTACGGTCGGGGGCCACGCCCTCCCGCAGCGAGCCCAACGTCAGGTCCATGGACTCCAGGGCCCGCATACCGGCCGCCTCCACCCGGGCCAGCAGCTCCGCCGTCTCCTCCTCGTCCAGGCCACCCGCCCACCGCGCGGACTGCACCTCGACGACGATTCCCGTCAGCTCGTGCGCGACGAAGTCGTGCAGATCCGCGGCGACCTGGAGCCGCTGGGCGTGCAGCGCGCTGACCACGGCCCGCCCGCGCCGCGCCTCCACGGCACGGAAGTACAGCCCCACGCCCGCCGCGAGCCCCGCGGGGAAGATGCCCAGCACGCAGCTCAGCACGACCGCGTGCGGCGCTACGGGCGGTTCAGCGGCCGCCAGCCGCAGCGGCATCAACACCGTGGCCAGCGCGAGCAGCGGGCCCGTCACCAGGGCCGTCCGCTCCGGCGCCCGGCGGGCCACCCGCCGCAGCAGCAGGAGCAGCGCCGGGAGTTCGACCACCGCCCACAGCACGACGTAGCCCTTGGGGCCCCGGAAGGCCAGATCGGCGGCCGAGGAGGCAAGGCACACGGCGGACGACGCCGCTGCGGGCACACCCGCCACCCGGCGCCAGGGCACGCGCAGGCACAGCACGAAGGCGGCCAGCGCGGCGGGCACCGCCGTCACGAGCGCCACCGGGCGCCCGGCGACGGCGGGCAGCAGTACCAGCGCCGCCAGCCCCGCGGCCCACCCGATCCGGAGCCCGCCTTCCGCCGCGGCCTCCGCCGCGGCCTCCGCCGCGGCCTCCGTCGGGGCCTTCGTCGGGGCCTTCGTCGCGGTGAGGTCCGGGCGACCCGCCGGGGCGGGGCGGGGGCGTCGGCACATCACGCAGGTCCCTCCGCTGTCCGGGCGGCGTCGGCGAATCCGGCGTCCCACGCGTAGACGGCGATGCCCACCCGGTTGCGCACGCCCAGTTTCCGCTGGACGGCGGCGACATGCGTCTTCACCGTCCCGGCGGAGATGAACAGCTCGCGGGCGATGTCCGCGTTGGTCTTGCCCAGCGCGACGTGCCCGGCGATCTCGGTCTCCCGCTCGGTGAGCGGTTCTCCCGGCGCCGCCGGGGCGGGCCGACCACGCCCCACGCCGGTCACCTCCTTCAGCAGCCGCACCGTCACCGACGGGCTGATCAACTGGTCCCCGGCGACCGCCGCGCGAACGGCCTCCACCAGCAGCGCGGGCCCGGACCGTTTCAACAGAAAGCCCGAGGCACCATGCCGCAGGGCCGGATACACGTACTCGTCCAGGTCGAAGGTCGTCACCACCACGACCCGGACCCCCTCGGGACCGCCCGCGAGCCGCCGGGTCACCTCCAGCCCGTCCAGCCCCGGCATCCGGACGTCGACCAGGGCCACATCCGGCCGCAGTTCGCGGGCCAGGGCCAGTGCGGTGACGCCGTCGCCGGCCTCGCCCACGACGTCGATGTCAGGCTGGGCGGCGAGCGTCCGCCGCAGCCCGCGCCGCACCATCTCCTGGTCGTCGGCGATCAGCACACGTATCGTCATGATCATCCCATGGTGCCACGGGGCAGACGGACAGCGGCATGACGCATTCGCACTCAGGGAGTACATCAGAAACCGGGGACGCCACGGCCGCTCGGACCACGAGGGGACGAAGCCGGTTGGCCGGCGCCCACGCCCGCGCGTCCCCCGAATCCGTCGTCGACGTCCCCCACGCGTCCGCCACGGAGGTGCCGAGCGGCAGGGCCGGCGAAGGCCGGCTGAAGCGATGCCAGAGCGGCCGCATCGGCTCGCGCGGTTCCCTGTCGACCGCCGTCGTAGCGGCCGTGCCGGCGAAAAACGACATCCGGCGGTTCGCGCGGCCACACGTGGTTGACCCGCCGCAGTGCGTGGCACGGCACCGCGAACACCCGACCGCGTGCGGCCGGCAAGTGCAGCCGGAGCGGGCCTCGGTCAGCGCCCGGCGTCGCTGGTGCGGGCGGTCCGGATCGCCAGGGCGGCAAGCAGGACGCAGGCGGGACGGGCTGGAACGGACGTCGGGGTGTGAGCGTGTCGACGATCATGCTGTCAGGCGGTCCGCTGAACCCGATGGACCCCGGCCCCGCAGCGGTCCGCCCTCCACGCACTTCCTGCGCGACCTCGCACCCGCCCGAGCGCTCCGCGACGAGGCTTTCTCGACCGGCGCAGAGGTCCGGGCCGGCCTGCGTGAGGGGGCGCTCCAGCCCCCAGCACGGCTTCACCGCGACCGTCTGCGGCGCCCTGCCGAACCTGGACCGGAGGAGACGGAACGCTCAACTGCCAACACCTTTCCAAGCGCGGGGCCCGAGGCAGGCGCTGCCTCCCCACCGTGGGCTACCGGCGCGGGAGCACCACCGGCAGGTGGGTGCGGGGGTGGCGGAAGACCTCCACCGGGTGCTGGTAGACGCGGGTGAGCAGGCCGGCCGTGAGGACGCGGGCGGGGGAGCCGTGGGCGGTGAGGCGGCCGGCGGACAGCACGGCGACACGGTCGGCGTGGGCCGCGGCGAGCCCGAGGTCGTGCAGGACGACCACGACGGCGCGGCCGGCGGCGGCCTGGTCGCGGCAGACGCGCAGGACGAGTTCCTGGTGGCGCAGATCCATCGCCGCGGTGGGCTCGTCCAGGAGGAGGAGCGGCGCCTGCTGGGCCAGGACGCGCGCGAGGGCGACGCGGGCGCGCTCGCCGCCGGACAGCGCCGGATACGGCCGCCCGGACAGGGCGTGGACGCCGGTGGCCGCCATCGCGCCGGCGACCGCGGCATCGTCGCCGGCGCTGTCGC